>CAJXZM010000099.1 GCA_913063125.1 uncultured Gammaproteobacteria bacterium
TCAACAGCGGTCGATCATATACCCATTTTTCTATGCTGTGAATAGTTTAATTTACACTTGGTTACTTAACGTTATCAGTGCGCTAACGCATATCCCCGATTGTGAATTAATAGAGTGCTATGTTTGATAATCAGCCGTCTGGGGATTACCCTGGGTTACTTTGTCTGTGATAGGTCACTTGGTAAGTCTATGGTTAATATAGATCAATTTTTGAAAAGAGAATGTTTTCGATGAAATATTCTGAGCCTTTACTGACTGGCGTTCTCATAAAGCGCTATAAGAGGTTCCTGGCTGATGTAAGGCTTGATGATGGGACTGAAATCACGATTCATTGTGCCAATACAGGGTCGATGAAAAACTGTGCGGAGCCGGATAGCCCCGTGTGGTTCTCAGATAGCCATAATGGAAAGCGGAAATATCGCCATACATGGGAAATTGTAGGTGTCGAAGCAGGGGCTATGGCGGGCATTAATACGGGGTTTGCCAATAAGTTGGTGCAAGAGGCGATTGAGTTGCAGCTCGTTCCGGCTTTAGTCGGGTATGACCAGCTGCGACGGGAGGTAAAATATGGAGAAGAAAATAGCCGTATTGATATTTTGTTGGAATCCGACGGAAGGCAACCTTGTTACGTTGAAGTGAAAAGCGTCACGCTGGGGGTGGGGCAGGTTGCTTTTTTCCCTGATTCTGTGACAGAGCGAGGTAGGAAGCATCTTCGGGAGTTGATTTCTGTTGTCGAGCGAGGGCAGCGGGCAGTATTATTTTATTGTGTACAGCATACTGGCGTGAATGTAGTAAAACCGGCGAATGAGATAGATCCAAAGTATGGGGAAACGTTAAGACAGGCAGCAGCAGCGGGTGTGGAAATTATGGCATGGCAGGCAGATATATCAGCCTCAGAAATCATCTTGGTTCGGGAGTTGCCTGTGTGTTTGGATTAAACAAAAAATACTTAACGTTTGTGGTTACTCCTGGCTAGGGGGTAGGGGTTAATAAAGAGTGCCTATGATACAAAAACAGCGTATTGTCGGCTGCAGTTTTCTAGGAATAAGATGGTGACAAATGTTTGATCTGAATGAAATGGCGGTGTTTGCTAAGGTTGTGGATACGGGTAGTTTTACGAAAGCCGCTGACAAGTTGGGGCTGCCGAAATCAACGGTTAGCCGTAAAATCAGCCAACTTGAAGAACGTTTAGGTGTGAGGTTGTTAAATCGCACAACACGAGCGTTAAAGCCGACTGAAACGGGTAAAGCATACTACTTACACTGTGCAAAAATGGTGGAAGAAGCAAACGATGCCAACAGTGTTGTGACCAACATGCAGTCAGAGCCAACAGGTAAATTGCGAATTAGTGCACCATTAGCGTTTGGAGAGCCCTTTCTACAGGACCTTTTGGAAGAGTTTTTGTCGTTGCATCCACAAATATCTATTGAATTGTTACTGGATAATCGGAATGTTGATTTGGTGGAGGAAGAGTATGATGCTGCCTTCCGTGTAGGGCCATTGGCTGATTCTAGTTTTGTTGCCCGAGGCTTAGGTAAGGCGCAGTTGGTGATTTGTGCAAGCCCGGCGTATTTGGAAACAAACGGTATCCCTCGAACGCCACAGGACTTGCATGAACATAGTATTGTTCGGCACCCGACGGCACCTTGGGAGCTGGAGGGGCCTGATGGCGTGGAGCTACTTGAGCTTAAATCTCGGTTAACGCTTAATGATATGTCGTTGATTAAGAGTCTGGTGAAGCGTGGAATGGGTATCGGAATGGTGCCAGGCGCTTTAGGGCTAAAAGAATTTGAAAGCGGTGAGCTTGTTCCTTTGTTACTGGATTATCCAATGGTGGAGAAGATGATGTACCTTGTGTATGCAAGCCGCAAACAACCGCCATCAAAACTCGTTTCGTTTATTGATTTTGTGATAGATCGTTGCCGACCGGAGGCTCCTTGGTCTCAAGAGATTAAGTTTGCAAACATTCCCTAAATAACATGTTTACAAAAAGCTACTTGAATTCCTAGACGATCGGTCGCAAACTCGTTTTCATGGCAAGACCACGTAAGACAGAGCATAACAAAGAAATCATTCTCGCTAAGGGAATTGATCTACTGTGCGAGCAAGGTTATAACGGAACTGGGCTGAAACAGATTTTGGATGCTGTACAGGTGCCAAAAGGTTCGTTTTATCATTACTTTGAAAGTAAAGAGGTATACGCCGCTCAAGTTATTGACCTTTATATTGAGCGATTATTAAGTGCTTTTGACAACTACGTGAAATATGCCACGGATAGACCACTTGACGTTATAAAGCAGCTTTATCAATGGATGGTGCTGGATTTTCAGCGCAAACAATGTAAAGAAGGTTGCTTGTTAGGTAATTTGGCAGCTGAAATCGGTGGAAGTAGCGAGTTGTGTCAGGAGGCGTTAGTAAGAGCATATAATCAATGGCAGCAGCGATTTGTTCCTTTGCTTATTGAAGGTCAAGATGCAGGGGAAGTGCGGCAAGATATACCTGCCGATTTACTTGCAGAAATATTTTGGAATGCTTGGGAGGGCAGTATTTTGCGTATGAAAGTTACGGAAAGTACGGTTACCATTGAGCGAACGTTAACAGTACTGCTGGATAAGTTGTTTCGTCCATAAGGCAGCACCTACAACGAAGACAAAAACATAGAATATTGAAAGACAAGACAGCGGTAATGTTAATTGCCGTTTTTTTATCAATAATTTCTAGGCGACCGGTCTAGTAGTTGTTGCGAATTTTAGCAAAGGTATATAGAAATGACAGAATCATTAACATTTGCATCCCCGTTAACGCTGAATAATGGCGTTACCATCAAGAATCGCTTTTTTAAGTCAGCGATGAGCGAGCAGCTATCAACAAAAGCATTGTTACCAGCACCTAGCCTTGCCGTTCTTTATCGCGCTTGGGCGCAAGGGGGGGTTGGGCTTATTGTTACTGGTAACGTGATGATTTCCCCTGATGCTTTGGGGGAGCCTCGTCAAGTTGTATTGGAGAGAGGTGCAGATCTTGCTCCGTTTGAAGCGTGTGCTAAAGCGGGTACAGAGAACGGTGCGCATGTCTGGATGCAATTAAATCATCCAGGCAAACAGATCCCAAAAATACTTAATAAAAAACCTGTTGCGCCTTCCGCGATTCCACTCGGAGGAGGTTTAGAGAAGATTTTTAATACGCCTAGAGCATTGTTAACTCAAGAAGTAGATACGATCATCACGCGTTTTGCAGAAAGTGCTGCGTTAGCAAAACAGGCAGGTTTCACCGGGGTGCAAGTCCATGGTGCTCACGGGTATTTGGTAAGCCAATTTTTAAGCCCTCGACATAACCAAAGAACCGATAAGTGGGGTGGTTCCGCAGAAAATCGTATGCGCTTTGTTCTTGAGCTGTATAAGGCGATTCGAAAAGCGGTGGGTGATGATTACCCTGTGGGCTTCAAACTGAACTCTGCGGATTTTATGAAGGATGGATTTAGTGATAATGAGTCAATGGCGGTGGTTGAAGCTCTAGCCGCAGTTGGTGTTAATCTTATCGAAATATCAGGCGGGACTTATGAAAGCCCTGAAATGATGGGGAGGGATAACAAGGCGCCGGTTAAGGAGAGCACGCAACGGCGTGAGGCTTATTTTTTGGAGTATGCAGAGAAGGTAAGGTCGCGCATTGACACCACGTTGGTGGTAACAGGTGGTTTCCGGTCGGGACCTGCGATGAATGCCGCACTACGTTCAGGAGCAACGGATATGATTGGTGTGGCAAGGCCTTTAGCCGTTTACCCCGATTTACCAAATCGGTTGTTGAACGACCACGAATATACGGTATCGGTTAAGCGCCCGACGACTGGTATTAAAATAATAGACTTAGCATCCGCATTAGATATTGCTTGGTTTGAACAGCAGATGCACCGTATAGGCAATGGCAAGCCTGTAAAGGCCAATCTCAGCCCAATACGAGCTGCAGTGGGGTCATTGATAACGACAGGGGTTCATGCACTTCAGAAGCGAAGAGCGTAGTTCGGTCATTTTTCTTGCAAAAGGCATATGTTTGCTACACTAAAAGAATTGTGGGTGATTTTTGTGCATAGAGAGGATGGATGCCTTATTTGTTTCCAGCGCCATTATTAGAAGTTTGCTCGCCCTTTCGGGCGGGCTTTTCTCGTTATTTTATGTCGTCACCTAATGAGCCTATTCCTGCGGTACAGATTATTGAAAAAGTTATGGATCGAGCCAATTCGCAAGATTATGCGGAATTGGTTGCCTATTTTGGTGTAGAAATATTAGAAATGTGTTGTGTGCATATCGAGGTGGAAGGGTTGCCTTTGGCCTCGCGGTTGGATGAAATTCGTTTAAATATACAAAATGCAGCGGATGCAGAAGACCCTTTTGCTTATTTACTTGATGATTAGTAAAAGAGCGATTTAAGGTAAAATTTCAAGTTGTGACGGTTGTGCTTCACAGTGAGATAGCTGGGTACTATGCCATTGATCTCGGCCATCATTTTTTGACTTATATAGCATTTTGTCTGCAGAGGTGACAATGCGTTCTGCTGGAATGCTACGCACAGGGTATGTCGTTGCTGCTCCTAGGCTAATAGTTACCATAGTGTTTACTGTAGATGTTTGATGCTCAATATTAAGGTCATGAACCCGCTCTAGAATACGTTGAAGTGTTGTTTGTATTTGTTCTTCGTCGACGTTAGGGTACAGCAGAATAAATTCTTCACCTCCGTATCGGCCGACTAATTCTCCTGGTCGGCTGGCCTCTTGTTGGAGGGCCTTTGCGAGGTTCATTAAGCAGTGATCTCCTGCTTGGTGGCCATAAAAATCATTAAATTGTTTGAAAAAATCAACGTCAAGCAAAATGACAGAGAGTGGGCGCTTTTCTCTGCGGCATCGGTTCCATTCTTGGTCTAGCCTTTCATCAAAATAACGCCGGTTTGCGAGGCATGTGAGGCTGTCTTCGCGGCTTAGTTTTTCTAGGTCACCGTATAGCTGCTTTTGTTCAATTTTGTCAATATCCAGTAATAACCCTTGTAAAAACATGGCTCGTTCTCGATGCTCAATAATATATGCGATACCCATGCCTATGAGGTTGGCGGCAACAAAGTAAGCCTGAAAGCTGATGAATGAAATTTCATTGGTGGTAAAGCGAAGAATGAACAGATGAACTAAACCGGCAAAGTGACACCAAAACGCGACAACAAAGAACCGCATTTTTAGCATGGAATATATCGTTATGATGGAATATATAGATCCAGCATAAGCCGCTAGTTTGATTTCTGGATTGGTGACTGTGCCGGATACGTGAAGCAGTATTACCAAACCCACCATTGCGATAGGGCCGGTGTACCAATGGTATAAGTGATGAATTGATTTGATGCTGGAAAGTATTGCGATTAATCCAAGGCAAATCCCCCCCAGTGAATAACATAACGGGAAAGCTCCGAGCTCTTCGTAAGGTAATTGTAAAAAGACCAGGGCACCGAGTAACGCGTAGGTGAGCACAATATAGACGCTGTTTATTTTTAAATTGTTCAGCGCTGTTTGGCGGTAGTTTTTTCGGAAAAAGGTTTCAATAAAGCGGGGGAAGGTTAGAAAATAAAAGCCCGACATGAGGATGTCTGTTATCTCGCTCTTTAGCGCAGGGTCAGTAACAGGAGAAGAAGTTCCTGTATTAGGTGAAGGCATCCTAAGGTGTGCTCCGTATCTTATTCTTATAGGGAGTAACCTTAGCGTGAGTATCGAGGGTTCGCGAGTGAACTCAGGCTAAAAAAAACATTTGTCTAAAAAGGCTGTTTGATATGAGTTAATAGTTCTTGACGAGCAGCTGTAGAGGGGGGCTGAAATAGGAAAACTAAAAGACGAACAAAAAAACGTCTAAAAGGATGCTGCTCGTCTAATTAGGTGTTTGTTCTTTTCAGCTTCGGTACTGGATAGGGCTGGGAGGCTTGCTGATATGCTGTCTGTGGAGCCTGGACGATTGAGGTGGATGGTACGCGTTTTGTAAACGTGCCACCATTTTCTACCGTTGTCAGAGACAACCAGTACTGTGGGCTTTAGGCGAGCGTTGCTTTCTTGCTTAACGACAACAGCGGTTCGATTATTGTTGAGGCGTACAATTGAACCTGACGGGTATAGGCCGATAGCTTGAATGAATTCGTTAACCAGGTGGCCATCAAACAATATATTTCGTTGACGATATAGCTCTCGGATTGCATCGGTTGATGCGTAAGGAGCATCGCGGAAGTCATGGCTAGTGAGATTTTCGTAGTAGTCAGCAATCCCTACGAGCTGGGCAAGGAAAGGTATTTTTCTACCGGTGCTGCCACGAGGAAACCCTGAACCATCGTGGCGTTCCAAATGATAGGATACGATTTTAATAATTCGGCTGTTAATATTTCCACTCGAACGTAATAATTTGATGCCATTAACTAAGGAGCGTTTAAATACCTCTTCAATTTGTGGTGAAGGAGTGCCCTGAGTGATAAGCAAATCTTTTGGCATGGTGGTGTAGCCTAGTTTGCATAGCAGTGCGGCAACGGCGACATCGGATAATGCATCGCGGGTTATATCTAAGTGACGCCCTGTGAGGACTGCCCAAGTAGCAACTCGAATCGAGTAGTTTAATAAATTCTGATGATGATTATCGACGTGGATCAAATAAGCAAATGCGTCTGGATTTCTGATGACGCTGTCAACTAAGTCATGTGTTGCAGAGCGGAGTTGGTCAATCCTAAGGCGGCCGCTGCTTGCCATTTGTCGAATGACACGTGAGATTTTATCTTGAATACGTTTGCGTGCTTTCTTCGCGGATTTTATTTCTTTTTGGATGGGGGCGCTGGTTTTGTAAGGGTATGGGTTTTGAATGGTGCGAATTTTAAGGTTAATAACTTCACGACCGATGACAAGGTCGTCTTTTTGATCATATGCTCCAGCAACATGTGTTATATCCCGAATATCTACAGCACTGCTGTGTCGAGATTTTTGTATATCAATCCAAACAACATCACAAAGCGAGTGCAGTGTCTCAATTTGCTTTCGATTACATATATGAAAGCCCTGGATAGGAAAAGGTGTTTCTGCCCATGGACGATCTGTTCCGGACACAAACATGCCGATCTGTAGTATATCAACGGAGACTTTTCTGCTTTGTACTGGCATGTTAGTTAAGCAACTTGCTAAAGGCTATCATTTGATAGCGTTATAATTATTATTGTATAAAAATGCTGTTGTTAATTAGGTAGACGTTACTTCACACTTGTTTTTGAGGAAAGTGTGATCTAGTTAGTGAATTTTATATTATTAGTTGCATTTTTGTCAGTGCAGTTGATCGATAAATGATCGGGTTGGGCATGTTTTCTGTTAGCTTTTGTAACTAAAGAAGGGAATGCACCATTTTCGTGTTATAGCTTTATTAGTTTGTGCGTGATTTAACAGTTTAGACTTGAAAAGAAGAAAATGTAACGCATATCTATGTGTAGCATTTGTTAATTGAGCAATAAGAAAGAGGGTGACATGGAAAAGCCAAATATTTCCGCAGTATTAAGTTTTTTGCTTCCTGGTTTGGGGCAGCTTTATAACGGCTTTTTCCTAAGGGCTATTTTTTGGTTTATTATCACTCCTGGCCTATGGGTTGGATCAGGTGGGACGTTGGGATGGATTTGTCATGTTGTTGCTGCGTATACGGCTTATTCGAAAGCTAAAGAGCAAAAACAATGGGACAGAGAGTAGATTTAAAAAGGGGGGAGGTAGAAAAAGAAAGTTGGTCTCCCTCACGTCAATACCAAGAATTTTATAAATTTATAATTAGCTAAGTATTGACCCGAGAGAGTGGGCGCATAATAGGTAAACTTTAGTTGAGTTGCCAGCATTTCTTTTCCTAATTTACATCGCGTTGCCCTTTATGAGGTGTGCGAGCGTTATGCTGAATAAGATTCGTACGTTGCGGCCCCTAAAATGACTATTCCGCCAAGTAGTGTTGAAAGGCTTGGTTGTTCACTGAGCACTAGAAATGCAAGGATTGCACCATAAAGCGGTTGTAAGCTGGCTATTAAACCAACAGATTTTGCTTTCAAGTGTCGTAAGCTGCTGGCAAATAAACTATGAGGAATGGCGGTGAATACGCTGGCGAGTACTAAAAGTAATACCCATTGATTTACTGTGATACTGGATGGGGGTGAAGAAATAAAAGGGAGAGCGACTATTCCTGCAAAAAAACTTTGATAGAGCATGGAGGTCAAGCCACCGTACTGCGACAAATAGTGCCTTTGAAGCACGTTGCGTAAACTGAAAAAGACAGCCGAAAAAATGCCCCAAAATATACCAATGGTAATGCTATTACTAATCGAGAAATCGGGGACGATTAATATGACGCCTGTAAGCATAATGAGCCCACAAAAAACGTCTTTGGATTTTGGTTTATCGCCGTGAAAAAGCGGTTCTATAAATACCGTCATTACTGGGTAGGTGAATAGAGCTATCATACCTACCGCGATGCCTGAGATCTGCATGGAATAAAAGTATGATACCCAGTGAATGCCAAGTAGGAAACCAAGGCCGATCATAATAGCTAAGTGTTTGATGTTGTGGATGCGAATTGCGCCACGAGTTACCGCGAGGATGATAAGTAATGTGAGCGCGGCAAGTATGCCCCTATAGGCAATAATGTCGATAGCAGGCAATTCAACCAGCTTTGAGAATAATCCAGTTACGCCCAAGAAAAGTATTGCTACGTGAACGGACAGTAAGCTGCGTTTATGATTATCCATTCTTGTTTATTGCCAGGGCTACTTTAGAGGGCGTCCCTAATAGTTGAAAATGTGCTTTGTTGGCCTCAAATGAAGGGATGACTGCAAACACGTAAGCACAAAAAATGCCGATAGCTGTGGCGATCAGAAGTGATTTTGGTGATGCAGATTTTTGAGTATATGGTCGAATGTTTTTTTGCTGAAGTAACCCATAAAATAATGCGAGGATCATAATGCCAAGACAGGTACCTGCAATAATGTCGGATATCCAGTGTACGGCCAAATACAGTCTAGAGCAGGCAACTAATACACAGGTCAACGAGCTTGCCAAAACTCCATATTTATAAGCTTGTGGCGATAGTCTGTTTCGGGTCAATAAAAGCAGCGTGCCCATAAAAACGATGATGATCGTGGTGTGGCCACTTGGAAAAGAAAATGATATCGGTGGTTGTTGTACTACAGAAGGGCGAGGGAATGCGGTGGTGTTTTTGAGCCAGGAGATACTGAATTGTCCAATTAATGTAGCGCTAATCCATATTGATGTTAACGCAAAATGACGTTGAAGAAAAAGAAATGCTGTAATTGTTGCCGCCCAAATGGCCATAGGTAGCCAGTAACCTAATAACGTCACTGCAATAAAAAAGTCATCGAGAAGAGGTTGGTGTAATGCCGTGAATACTTTTAGTCCCCAGCTATCAATTTGTGCAGCGTAACCATTTTTGACGAGCAAGTAAGTGCAGATCAATAATATTGTGGAAATCGCAAATAACAAAATGCTGGTATTTAGCCTCTGATTATCTGTTCGTAATCTTTTTTGATACTGCATTAGGCATGTGCTGATTAGCCACGGAATAAGTAATATGCCTGCGAATAAAAAGAAATGATGCTGCTGTACAACTTGTTGGTTTTCTGCCGCTGCACCAATAAAGTACCCTGGCAGTAAATAAAAGGGCGACCAAGCAAGGGCGGATAGAATGTTAATGCTGTAGAAACGTATTGCTGGCATTTCTAGCATGCCTGCCACTAATGGCATTATTGGACGAATGGGACCAATAAAACGACCAATAACAATGCTAGCGATACCGTACTTTTTAAAAAACACTTCACCTTTGGTTATCCATTCAGGGTGTTTGTTAAAAGGGGGAAGTTGTGTGATTTTTTCATGAGAGTAGCGACCAAGTAAATAACTTAGGCCGTCACCGCAGATCGCGCCTAAGAATCCTGCGGTTAATATCCCCCATATATTAATTGAAGCGCTGCCTGCGGCGACGGCTGTTGCGAATAACAAGGCGACGCCCGGTATAATAATACCCACGAGAGCCAGTGATTCAAAAAAAGCCAGGAGAGCAACGGCGATCATGAT
The DNA here is from genome assembly GCA_913063125.1 of uncultured Gammaproteobacteria bacterium. Taxonomy (GTDB): domain Bacteria; phylum Pseudomonadota; class Gammaproteobacteria; order Pseudomonadales; family Ketobacteraceae; genus 42-54-T18. The sequence goes on from CAJXZM010000099.1 coordinate 10,109, forward strand.
CCACTGTTGATGCTCGCCGAACCATTGGGTGAGTTCAGTCATAAGTGCGTTGTGGGGCTTGGTCGTTTATTCAGGGTTTTTCAATGAGCGCGCTAGTATAGCCTAGATCGTTTTGCAGTTGACTTTGTAGTTGTTGCTGAATCGTATCGAAACATGGTTTTTTAACAAAGTCACTGACTTGGCACATCTCAAGGTCTTGGTGGCCGCAGGGGTTAATGCGGTGAAAGGGCTCTAAGTCCATATCGATGTTAAGGGCTAAGCCGTGAAAAGAACAGCCTTTGCGAATGCGTAGGCCTAGAGACGCGATTTTTTTATCATTAGTATATACACCGGGAGCATCCTTTTTTGGCGCTGCCTCAATGCCTTGTTGATTTAGGGTGTCGACGATTGCACGTTCAATTAGTGTGACTAGCGCGCGAGCACCTAACTTCTTGCGTTTAATGTCGACCATTAAATATACAACTAATTGACCAGGGCCGTGATAAGTGACCTGACCACCACGATCAACTTGAATGACCGGAATATCTCCTGGCGCAAGTACATGCTCTGCTTTGCCCGCTTGCCCTTGAGTGAATACCTTTGGGTGTTGTAAAAACCATAGCTCATCAATAGTTTCATTGGTCCTGCTATCGGTTAAGTGTTGCATTGCGTGCCAACAAGGCACGTAATCAACCGTACCTAATTGGCGGATAATGAGTTGTTGGTCAATATACGTCATTGAGGAGCTCGAAAGGGGCGGATGGTCATGGGCGTATTAGAACTGTGCAAGGCCGTTAAATAAATGCTATTCAGCTAAAGGGTGCAATAAACTTCGATGCGTTTATCTAGGGCGATATAAATCGCTTCAAGCTGCTGTTTATCTTCAACTTGAACGTATGCAGTAACAGATAAGTACTTGCCTGAACTGCTACTTTTGATGGTGATACGGGTTGCATCAAAATCTGGAGCATGGATTCTGACTACCTCTGCAACCACTTCAGAAAGAGGGTACTCAGATAGGCCCATGACTTTAAAGTTGTGCTCACAGGGGAATTCCCATAGAGACTCGTTGATACCATTACTCATATTTTTACTCAAAATAAACACTAAACATAGGGTCTATTCTACTCAAAAGTGTGAGTAATGGCTATTGAAGCGAGAAAATACGTAAAGCGCTTACTGGATAAGGTTGGTAAAGAAGAGCAAAATCATATGCCAAATACGAGTGATAAAGCCGGCTTCTTCGATATCCTCCAGTGATGCTAAAGGTGATTCGTGAATAATCTTTCCGTCTAGAAGCAGTTTAATCGAACCTACTTCTTGGCCTGCGCTAAGTGGGGCACGTATTTCAGTCGGGAAGTCTAATTCAGCTTTAATGTCTTTTTCGGCACCACGAGGAATTGTTAGCCAAATATCGTCAACAGTCCCCAGCTTTACTGTGTCAGCATCCCCCATCCAAAGGTTGGGACTAACAAGAGCCTCTTGCGCGCTGTAGCTTTTAACGGTTTCAAAAAAACGGAACCCGTAAGTGAGTAGTTTTTGGCTTTCTGCCGCACGAGCTTCAATGCTTTTTGTTCCCATGACAACGGAGATTAAGCGCATGCCGTTTCGTTTGGCTGATGCCACTAAGCAATAACCTGCAGCGTTAGTATGGCCGGTTTTTAATCCATCTACGCTGCTGTCGCGCCACAGTAATTTGTTTCGGTTAGGTTGGCGAATGTTGTTGTAGGTGAATTCTTTCTCTGCATAAATGCTGTAGTGCTCTGGGTGGTCGTAGATAATAGCGCGAGCGAGTTTTGATAGGTCACTGGCAGTGGTATAGTGGTTGTCTGCAGGCCAGCCAGTGGCATTCATAAAGTGACTACTGTTCATGCCTAGCGTTGTGGCAGTTTGGTTCATCAGGTCGGCAAAAGCATCTTCGCTGCCAGCGACGTGTTCAGAAACCGCGATACTTGCATCATTCCCTGATTGGATGATAACGCCTTTCAGTAAATCCTCCAATTGGACCCGTTTACCTTCTTGGATGTACATTTTAGAGCCGCCTTTGCGCCAGGCTTTCTTACTTATGAGTACATCATCGGTTAATGCTATATTGCCGGTCTCAATTTGCTCGGCAGCAATGTAGCTGGTCATCATTTTTGTAAGGCTAGCAGGAGGAAGCATTTCATCAGGGTTATTTTCAACAATGACATGGCCGCTTTGAGCATCGATGAGTATCCAGCTTTTAGCCGCTAGATTGGGCGATTGTGGTATTAGGCGCGGAGCACTTACGGCCAGTGTTGAAAGTAGGCAAAGTGTGGTGGCGACACCAATTAGCGTTATTTTTAAATAACTAGATATGTTTAAAGGAGTTGTTGTTCTCATTCCTGTCTCGGGCCTCGTCCGTAGCATGTCAGTTGCGGTGTGCATCATAGCATTATTCATTCGCGGTGAATAATGAGCGGGTCGCCCATTTTATGATGTTTAATTTGTTCGCTTATTAAGATAGCGCTCATTTCATCTTTAAAGGGGCCAACCCGTACACGATGGATTTTCGTGTTGCTCTCACCAAAGCCGCTACTGGTGCTGTTGATACTGGTTGGCGCTTCGATGGTGGAATTTAGTTTTCGTTCCAATTCCTGAGCCGTTGTTAATTGAGAAAAAGCGGCGACCTGTAAATATATGTGGGGTTCGGGAGGTGTCGGTCGTGTATTTGTGCTGACAACAGAGGGGGCTGTTGTATCTACAGGTAATGCTAGTGCCTCTCGTGGTTGCTCTAATGGGAAGGTTTTAACCTTGCTGCTTGCTGAGGGTGCTTGTGCCGATAGAGGAGGTCCGATTGGCGGTGCAGTATTGTCGTAAGGGTTAATAAACTCCACTCGAACTCTAGCGGTACCTTTGTCCATGTAGCCCAATTTACTGGCAGCAGCATAGGAAAGGTCGATGATTCGATCATCATGGAATGGCCCGCGGTCGTTTACTTTAACAATGATTTCTCTATTGTTTTCAAGATTGGTGACACGGACATAGGTGGGTAGAGGCAAACTTTTATGTGCCGCTGTCATTGCATAGGGGTCATAAAGTTCAAAGCTGGATGTCTTTCTGCCTGCAAACTTTTCGCCGTACCATGAACCGATGCCATCTTGTTTGTAACCTACTGCGGATTTCATTACACGGTAGGTTTTACCAAGCACCTCATAGGGGCTGTGATTTCCATAGCGTGCTCTAGGCTCAACCTTGGGTACTGCATCAGGTATCTGAGAGATGTCTTGGATTTTTTTTGGTGGACCGTCTTTAGGTTCAGTTATGGTGGTGAGTGTATTGGGCGTATGTAGGGAGCAGCCCGCTGAGGCGATTATAAGCATGGCCGCAGCGGTAGATAGGGTGCGTTTAACGGTTGGAGTATTCAAAGTATTTGTTTGTGTCTCGTTTTTCTTCTGTAGAGGTTAGGGGTAGCTATTTGATTTTTGTTTTGAGGGTCTCGCTTAATTGGTAGACAGCCATGGCGTATAGTTTGCTGTGGTTGTAGCGCGTGATAACGTAGAAATTATTTAATCCAATCCAATATTCATTGCCTTGCTTACCATTTAACCGCATGGCGGTTGCTTTCAGGTTTTTGTCATAGTCCTTATCGCTAACTAAGCCTGCGCTATTGATGTCATTAATGGTGAGTGACGGTTTTAGGCTCTGGTTAACGAGGGCATCAAGGTCGCTTTCCTTTCCGTTTGCTTTTAGAAAACGGGCGGGGCTAGTGATAGGAGCATTGTTGACCCAGCCATGTTCACTGAAGTAGTTAGCAACACTGCCAATGGCATCAACTGGATTGTTAATGAGGTCAATAATATTATCACCGTCAAAATCAATAGCATAATGGCGATAGCTGCTGGGGATAAATTGTGGAAACCCCATCGCGCCAGCATAAGATCCAGTGGTGGATTTTAGATCAATGCCCGCTTCCTTTCCAAGAAGTAGATATTGACGTAGCTGTTTGGTAAAAAACGTTGAGCGAGGAGGGTAATCAAAGGCTAGTGTGGATAGGGCGTCGATAACTCGGTAGCTACCTTTATTGCTTCCGTAGCGTGTTTCTACACCAATAATTGCAAGAATGACTTCAGGAGGCACGCCGTATGTATCGTTGGCTTGCTTAAACGCTGATTTGTACTTTTTATAAAAAGCGACACCTTTTTCAGCGCGTTTTTTGCTAAGAAATATATCTTGATATTTTGCCCAGGTAAGTCGCTTTTCAGCAGGTCTCGCAATGGCTTTTAGAATGCTGTCTTTGCGTTCAGCATCGTTAAAGAGGTCCAAAATAACCTGTTTGTCATGCCCGTCTTCTTTGACGACGGTGTTAAGGAATGTTGTGAATTTGTTGTGTTGTAGGTAATCGCTTTTAGGTGTTGCATTAGCGCTAAATGTGGTTGCACAGATAAGAGGGGCAATCAGAGTTGCAATGAGAATTCGTTGTATGAATCGAGTTGACCGAAAGGTAGTTGGCATAAGCTGTTTGTTCTTTCCTTTTAATGCTGACGAGAAAAATGTGTTTATGCTTCTATCTTAGAAAATTAATTCCAGAATTGCAGCATGATTTTTTATTGAGGGCTATTTTCTACCGCGATAGCAGTTTTCGGTGTGTTTGTACCGACATTAAAATACCAAAACCAGCAAATAGCGTCACGATTGATGTTCCTCCATAACTTACAAAAGGTAGGGGGACTCCAACCACCGGTAGTAATCCGCTTACCATGCCGATGTTGACGAATATATATACAAAAAATGTTAGGGTAATGCTGCCTGCTAATAACCGTGAGTAGGTGTCCTGAGCATTCATTGCAATATAAATACCTCGACCAATAATGGCAAAGTAGAGTATTAATAACGAACATACACCGACTAAACCAAACTCTTCTGCCATTACAGCAATAATAAAATCAGTGTGGCTTTCAGGCAAAAAATCGAGATGGGCTTGGGTTCCGTTTAACCAGCCTTTACCATTTAAACCACCGGAGCCTATTGCGGTTTTGGATTGGATGATATTCCACCCGGTACCCCATGGGTCTCTCTCTGGATCTAGGAAGGTAAGTACACGTTGTTTTTGATAATCACGCATTAAAAACCAGGCCCCAGTGGCAATAGGAATTAGGGCAATGGCAAACCCCCCGATAACCCGCCATCGCAAGCCAGAAAGAAATAAAGCAAAAATACCGGAGCTGGCAATTAATAGGGATGTACCTAGGTCTGGCTGTTTAGCAATAAGTAGCGTGGGAATTAAAATTAATACGCAGGAGGCAACCACCGGTTTCCATTGAGGGGGGAGAGCGCGTTCAGCGAGATACCATGACACCATCATAGGTACGATAAGTTTCATAACTTCCGATGGTTGAAAGCGAACCCCTCCAGGTAGAGGTAGCCAGCGTTGTGCCCCTTTGGCTTGTGTACCTATTACCAAAACACCAATCAATAATCCAATGCCGATAACGTATAACCACGGGCTCCAACGTTTGTAGCTGTTTGGTGATATTTGGGCCATAAACATCATTACAATAAGGCCAACAACAATACGGGTCAGTTGTCGCATAACCATTGGCATACTTTCACCGCTAGCACTGTATAAAACGAAAAGCCCTGCGGTTAACAATAGGAGCAGGCCGCCGAGTAGTGATGGGTCCAGATGTATTGCTTGTAATAAGCTTGTGCGCCGGGTAACAGGGGAGTTATGGCTACGAAATTGGCGTTGAAAGTCATTTCTTATCATGGTTTTTCTTGGCTCGACGGCGTGGTGTTGGCATTCGCCAATTGAGGTAATAAATAGGCGTCAACCATTGCCCGTGCAACGGGGCCAGCGTTGGAGCCACCGCCACCACCGTTTTCGATAATAACAGCGACAGCAATTGTAGGGTTGTCAATCGGTGCAAAAGCGACAAATAACGCATGATCTCTATGCCATTCTGAGATTTTACTAGCGTCATATTTTTCATCTTGCTTGATGGTAAATACTTGTGCTGTGCCTGATTTTCCGGCCATCTTATATTGAATGCCCTTTGCAAGTTTGTGCGCGGTACCTCTAGGGTGGTGAACGACCTTCTCCATACCTGCAATGGCCTTTTCCCAATTCAAGGGGTCTTTAAGAATGATATCGTCGTTTTTTTCAGGTGTTGCCAGGTCTTCGATATAACCGTCGGCTTCTATAGATTTCACCATACGAGGTGCGATGATTTTTCCCCGGTTAGCAAGAATTGCAGTACTGACTGCAAGCTGTAACGGTGTGGCAAGCATATACCCTTGCCCGATACCGGCAATGAGAGTTTCACCTGGGTACCAAGGTTGGCTTTTCGTTGCTTTTTTCCAAAAGCGAGAGGGGAGGATGCCGGGTTTTTCGCTGACCAGATCGATATGTGTTCGTGTACCAAAACCAAAGGGGGCCATAAAATCATGAATGTTATCGATACCTAGGTTATGAGCAAGTTCATAAAAATAGGTGTCACAAGAGCGCATAATAGCCTTGTCCAAATCCACCATGCCATGACCGTACTTCTTCCAGTCGCGGTAGAGGTGGTCATCATTTTCTAGTTTATACCAGCCAGGGTCATAAATTTTGCGTTCCCAATTTGTCGCGCCTTTTTCGACACCGGCAATAGCAACAATGGGTTTGATGGTTGAGCCGGGGGGGTATTGCCCTTGAATACCTCGATTAAACAGTGGGCGGGCGCGAGACCCTTGTAAACCTTGGTAGGACTTATAATCAATACCAGTAACAAATAGGTTTGCGTCGAAGGCGGGCATACTGACAAAAGCTAGAACCCCTCCGGTGTTTGGGTCTATTGCGATGGCTGCACCTCGTCGATCGCCTATCGCTTTGATGGCTGCTTGTTGGGTGGCCCAATCTAAATAAAGGTGTAAGTTGTCTCCAGGTGTGGGAGCTTCTCGGTCCAGTACTCGAGTGATTTTCCCTCGGGCATTGGTTTCAACGGTTTGATAGCCGACTTGTCCGTGGAGTTGATCCTCATAAAAACGTTCTACACCGGTTTTTCCGATATGCTCCGTAGCACTGTAGTTATTAGCATTAACTTTTTTGATCTCTCGTTCGTTGATGCGCCCTACGTAACCAATAGCGTGAGCAAGGCTGCTTTTGTAGGGGTAGCTACGTACTAACGATGCCTCAATACTAACACCTGGCATGTTATGTAAATTCACCGAGAGTTTGGCAATTTCCTCTTCATTAAGGCGGTAACGTAGAGGCACCTCGCTGAAAGGGCGGCGGCGTTGAGATAGGCGTTTTTTAAAACGTTTTGTGGTGCCTTCTTTAAGGGTAATTAAATTGCCGATGTCCTCTATTGTTTGATCGATATCACCAGCCAGTTCTTTGATGATGCTGACGGAGTAGGTTGGCTGGTTGTCTGCCAACAAAACACCGTTGCGATCAAAGATGAGGCCTCGATTAGGGGCGATAGGGTGCTTGCTGATGCGATTGCTGTCGGCTTTGGTGCTATAAGTCTCGTGCTGATATACCTGTAAATAAAATAAGCGAATGACAAGAACTAACATCGCGACTACAACAATTGCGGTTGCAGCTAGTGCTCTTGATCTAAAAATACGTGTTTCGCGATAATGGTCTTTTAAAGTAGCGGGTTTGGCCATAGAACACTTGTAAGTAGAGGAGGTCGTAGGAGAATGGAATGCTTATCGGTGGTAAGGGTGGCCTTTTATGACACTCCAACAACGGTAAAGTTGCTCAGCAAGCATAACACGCACAAGGGGGTGGGGAAGGGTTAAATCAGATAGCGACCACTTTTCATCGGCGCGTTGTAGGCATTCTTTGGATAAGCCTTCTGGCCCACCAATAAATATTGAAATATGCTGCCCTTGAGGTAGTAATTCCTGTAATCGGCCAGCCATTTTCTCCGTAGTGTGACGGTTTCCCAGAACATCCAAGGCAATAACTCGGTCGTTATTACCTACTGCTGCAAGCATTTGCTCACCTTCTTTGTCGGTGATGCGTTGAACGTCGGCATTTTTGCCGCGTTTTCCTGCCGGGATCTCATGCAGCTCAAGCACAATGTCCTGGTTGAGCCGCTTTTGATATTCCTTAAAACCTTCATTTACCCAGTTCGGCATTTTTGTGCCAACGGCAATAAGCTTTATTCGCATGGTTGATTATTCGGCTGAATTGTTTTTTTCGCCTTCTGGTGTCATCGTCCAGAGCTTTTCTAGGTCATAAAATTTACGGGTGTCAGGTGTCATGAGATGTACAATGACATCGAACATATCAACGAGTACCCAATCAGATCCTGGCTCACCTTCCATGTTTGATTTTATACCGGCGGTTTTGGCATCGAGGTAGACATTTTCTGCAACGGCGCTGATGTGTCGTTTTGATGTGCCGCTAGCGACAATCATATAATCAGCCATGCTGGTGAGAGGCTTTACATCAAGGATAACAATATCCTTCGCTTTCATGTTTTCAAGTGATTCTATTACGGTTTGCTTTATGTGTTCGATATTGTCTGACATGTGTTACGGGCCTATCATTTAAAGTTAATAAAGTTACTACCAGCCATAAAGCTGATGTAGTTTAATGTAATGCCACACAGTGTCAGGAAGTAAAAAGCGTGGTTCAAAACCTTGCTGAATGTCTTCGCGTAATTGTGTAGCTGAAATATCCAATGCTGTTGTGTTATGTACATGAATGTTGCCAGCGGCAGAGCTGAGCAAATCATGGGGATGTTCTGCTCTACTTCTTTTTAGTAGAGCGTACTCGTCGGATTGTGTTTCCGGTGGGGTTGACCCTGGGCGGTGTGCAACCCATAGATGACACAAGTTTAGTATGTCCTGCCAACGGTGCCAGCGGCAGAATAACCGAAATGCGTCCATCCCCATAACAAATATAAGAGGCGTCTCGCTTGATGCTTGATCTCGCATATATTGCAGGGTTTCTACAGTATAGGAGGCTGAGTGCTTTTCAATTTCCCAATCATTTACATGAAAGCTAGGTGTTTCTGCACAAGCCAGGCGAGCCATTTTGATGCGATGTGTTGCATCACTTGATGGGGCGTCTCGATGTGGCGGCAAATGGCAGGGCATAATCTCCATTTTCGTCAATCCTAGCAGGGTACTAGCTTCCCACGCCAATCGCATATGGCCTAAGTGAATTGGGTCAAAGGTGCCACCCATTAGGCCAATTGCTTGTGTTTTTTGAGGTTGATTGGTTTGTTGCATCACTGGCTCTGTTTACTGGCGAATGTGGCCGTCGCCTAGCACGATGTATTTCTGTGTCGTGAGGCCTTCTAGCCCAACAGGCCCTCGAGCATGTAGCTTGTCGGTTGAGATGCCAATTTCTGCACCAAGGCCATATTCAAAGCCGTCAGCAAATCGTGTTGACGCATTGACTATAACGGAGCTCGAATCAACTTCACGAAGAAAACGCTGTGCCAAGGTATAGTTCTCGGTAACGATGGTTTCGGTGTGCTCTGAACTGTGTTGGCTGATGTGACTCATCGCCTCTTCAATATCTGCAACAACCTTAATAGAAAGGATGGGGGCGAGGTATTCCGTGTCCCAATCCTCTTCTGTGGCTGCAATAGCACCGCTTATGATGGCGCAGGTTTTTTCACAACCACGTAACTCAACACCTTTGGCTTGATATTGCTCTGCTAACGTTGGCAGCAACTCAATCGCCATGGATTCTGCAATCAACAACGTTTCCATTGTGTTACAGGTGCCGTAGCGCTGCGTTTTGGCATTAACCGCGATGTTGATAGCTTTTTCTTTATCCGCAGCATTGTCTATATAGACGTGACAGATTCCGTCCAAATGTTTAATGACAGGAACCTTGGCATCACGACTAATGCGTTCGATCAACCCTTTGCCACCCCGTGGAATAATGACATCAACAAACTCAGGCATTGTGATGAGCTCGCCCACCGCTGCGCGATCTGTTGTTTCTATTACTTGAACCACGGATGTGGGTAATTCTGCTTTTTCTAAGGCGATGCGAATACATTCAGCTATCGCTTGATTCGAATTAATTGCTTCTGATCCACCGCGCAATATCGTGGCGTTGCCAGACTTAAGGCAAAGGCTGGCGGCTTCTACTGTAACGTTTGGCCGTGATTCGTAGATAATGCCTATAACACCTAGGGGAACGCGCATTTTGCCGACCTGAATACCGCTGGGCTGGTAAGTAAGGTCAGTGATTGCACCAATAGGATCAGCAAGGCCGGCTACCTGTTGTAGCCCTTCAATCATGCCATCGATGCCTTTTGGCGTAAGCTCAAGGCGGTCCAGCAACGCGGGCTCTAACCCATTCTTTTTCCCATTATCAAGGTCGATCTGATTGGCGGCAATCAGCTTGTTGCGGGAGGCTTCAATGGCATCAGCCATAGCCAAAAGAGCTGTGTTTTTAGTACCAGTACCGGCTTTGCCGATAGCTCGTGACGCAGCACGAGCCTGTTGGCCGATAGTGGCCATATACGCTTTAACGTCCATTCCTAATTTGCCTTTGCGAGAGCTTGCGCGGGAGGTGTTCCCGAAAAGGGCCGATTATACCTGTTTTAGGGGGCTGGCGTCATGTTTCGTTTATAAGTACTGAATACCGGCTTGCTAAACCCTAGCTTCTACCACTCGAACAACCGACTCAGATTTACATTCTGGAATGGGGAGCTTTCCATAATAATCTTCCGGTTGATGTACTGTGGTCTCCGTAAAGCCACAATCTTGAAATCCGTCAAAGATCTCTTTGTTGGTCCCGTAGTGCAAATTCACATCCGCTCGAGTGATCCCACTTAGGAAAAACTTGGCAATACGTACGTATTTGTACGAGGACGCGTGAGTTAATCTAGGCATTAGGTCGGTGATATACCAAGCCTTTGGAAAGGCTGTCGCGAGGTTTTGCATGTTTCGCCACACCCCGGAAATAGTCTCCAAATCAAAATAATTGATTAATCCTTCTGTGATGATGATTGTGGGTTTAGATGTGTCCAGGACTTCTTGAAGTACATAATCTAAACCTGAAGGTGCTCCGGATTCAAAAAAGTTGCAGGTGATAACTTCATGATTTTTGGCTAGCGCATTCTGATCTCTTAGTAGCGTTTTTTTACGTGATGCCATACCCGGTAGATCCGCTTCAACGTAACGTAACTCAGGGTATTCTCTACTAAACAAATACCCCCTTGGGGATAAGCCGCTAGCAATTTCCAATATTTGTGTAACGCCTTCATTTTCAATTAGGTGCCGAATGCGGTGATCCATGATGATATGCCGTTGCAGTAATAGGTCTCGTAAATTGACCCCGACAACTTTGTTCGCGAAATATTCGATAGGCTGTAGTGCCCGAAAAAGGGCATTGCTTTTTGCGGAGGTGAAAAACTTTGCAGACATTCCATTTTCATACCAAACATGGCCGGTATAAAGAGCTGTAAAACTGATGCTAGATGAGTC
>CAJXZM010000100.1 GCA_913063125.1 uncultured Gammaproteobacteria bacterium
TAAGGTTGAGGCTATGATACCATTCCATACTGGGAGCTTTTGCAATCAAGTTCACCATGCCTCCCGGCGGCATGGCACCGTACAATACCGAGGTGGGCCCTTTAAACACCTCAACCTGTTTAACCGCCACCGAATCAATTTGCGGTTGTAGGTTCCAGCCGTTAAACAGCAACTGCATACCATCATAGAAGTTCTGATCATTTCTAAAACCACGAATGGTGAATTGATCAAAACGGGTTACCGCACCACCACGTAGCTCGGTAGTTACCCCGGGCACATAACGTAGCGCTTCCGCGATAGAATCTGCCCCCCGCATATCTAAGGTTTCCCGGTCTATAACGGAGATACCCTGCGGAGTTTCTGCTGGCTCTAAAGCCGATTTAGTGGCTGTATTACGATAAGTGCTACCATAAACCACCACGCTTTCTTGCGTTTTAGCGGTTGTGTCATTGTCTGCAACAGCTTGATTAGCCATCACCATAGATACTGCAACCGCAAGCACTGAGCGGTTAAAAAGGTGTGTCTTTAACATTAGATCCTCAGATATTCTTTATTATTCGTTAATGATAATCAATCTCATTCGCATAATAAAGGTTAATTCCTGTCCAGGCTTAACAATTTGGGGCATTTCGCAATAAGGGGTATGCGAACATAAATATAAGGGCTTCCTGCATAAACGCCCTCGTTGCGTGATTTCAATTGAATATCTATAGTTATTTGATATCAAATAAGGAGGGTCTTCATGACCACATAGAGAAGAGTATCGAGATGTTCCCATCATAGAAATAAGTGAAATCAAACAAAAGTTCGAGAATCTTTTTATTGTTGATGTTCGCTCAAAACTGGAGTTTGATGTGTTGCACATGAGTGGTGCCACAAACATACCAATGTCAAATATTAACTTTGAAAAGGCCGTTACATCAGCTCACTCTAAAAATATTACCATTGTTACATACTGCAACGGACACACCTGCAAAAAATCATACCAAGCAGCAAGGCGATTAATAGCCGTCGGTCTAACAAATGTAGCTGCCTTTGACGCAGGTATATTCGATTGGATCCAGGAAGTACCAAGCAAAGCTGTTCTTTTAGGGCGAAGCCCGGCTCATATCAAGGACATCATACTGGAGCCGGAACTACAAAATCGACTTCTACCATCTAAAAAGTTTTTTGCAGATTCAGCAATAGACAAAGCTCTCTTAATTGATGTGAGGGAGCCAATTCAGAGGCGAGCTAGTAAGCCGATACCTGGTTCTCGAAAAATTCCAATCGACCAATTCAAAAAAGTCCTCAATGCTGGAACGCTTGATGGGTATAACCTCTATATTGTTGATGCTGTTGGAAAGCAGGTCCGTTGGCTCCAATACTATTTAAAAGAAATTGGGTTCAAAAATTATTATTTCCTTGAGGGTGGCTCCGAAAGTCTATGATGATAACTAGAGACCTGTTTTAGCTGCTCAACTATCAAAAGTTGCGGCGCTACCAATAGGTTTCAGTAATAAAAAATAATCTCAATATAGTAGGTTTCTATCAGAGGTTGTCAGATGAGAAAACATTTCGCCACCAGGGTTTCATGCTATCGCTAACGGTCAGATAAAGCCCTCTATAAGGCCAAGGAGAATGATCGAAATAGAGTCTGTTTTGTTGCTGCGTGACGTTTCATGAGAAATTACTATATTCGTCTTTAGTGGAATTATCCATATTCCATTTAAAAGTGCCCTCCCCTCCAATCACGGCCGTCCTTAGCCTAAAATTTTAAGAATCAGAAACCTAAATATTTTTGAAATGACGCCTACTCCGCTTTGATCGGTGACGAAACGTAGCTTTTCCGACTTCTTTTTGTGTTACCCCTACAAGTGTGACAACCTCCCTTTTTTCACTCCGATAATTTATGCTACGACTAATTGGGTGATGCTTAGCATGACGATGAGTCTTCACAGCGCGTTGATGCTGCTTATTGATAACGCCTCTATAAACCGGCAACGAATCGCTTTGCATACTTTGAATTTTTGCAATACGGTTATGCATATTTTTCCCAGCTGTAGCGGCTTGAGCAATACTGGTAAGTATCAATAAAACGAGTATTCTTTGCATAATATTTTTCCAAAAAAATAGAGATGGATTAAATCAAGAAAATCAAAAATAAGTTATTGCAGTCCCTGCATTGATTTCGAATTAGGCGTCAACGTATATAACTTCACCATTGAGGAAGCCATCAACTGAACGCTCAAACGCTTTACCGACTAAGCTACCCGGAACCGGCTGAAACCCCGGCATCATGTCACCATATACCCCCCAAGCCTCTTCGATAACCGTAGGGTTAATTGCATTGACACGCATCCCCTTTGGCAATTCATAACTGACGCACTTTACAAAAGAATCTATTGCGCTGCTTGTGACCGCATCAGCGATTGCCAACGGAATAGGTTTTACATTCAGAATCCCAGAGATCAGTGTGAAGGATCCATTTTCTTTAATGTACTCCAGACCAATACGCACTAAATTAATTTGCCCCATCATTTTACTTTGGACTGTTGTCGACCATTGTTTCTCTGCCATTTCAGAAAAAGGTGCATATTCACATTCACCTACTGTGTTAACAACAGCGTCAAAATCACCCACCTGCTGATACAGATTTCTGATTGAATCTTCGTTCGTAATATCAACACAATGATCTGTGCCATTACCGGAGCGACTTGCCGTTACAACCTTGTGTTTACCAAGGCCACTTAGTGCTGCTTGCCCCATCTTGCCCTTTGCTCCGATAAGAATAATTGTCTTCATAAATAAACCCTCTAGATGTGATTACGTTAGTGAATTTGAGAGAGTAATCAGGATGAAAGCCCTACTTTAAGGCCCTACCCGATAACTATGTGGTTATAATAACGGCAGAGTGATACAGTTAAAAACAAGATGTCTTTGTTTGAGATACAGATATGATTGGTATTAACCAGCTAGAATTGAAACAACTTCGCATACTCAGAGCACTTCTACGCGAAAGAAATGTCTCTCGCGTAGCCAATCAAATAGGCCTAACGCAGCAAGCCGTAAGTGATCAACTTAAAAAGTTGCGTCATATTTTTGATGATCGATTGTTCGTACGTACCAGTAATGGGCTAATACCTACTCCAGAGGCAGAACGATTAGGAAAAAAGCTGGATAAAATACTGGGCGATGTAGAAGATCTATTTGATGTTCCAGGATTCGATCCTGAAACCGCCAGTGGGATTTACACTATATCAGCGACAGATTATGCTCAAGTTGTTGTTATGCCTCAGCTACTATCGGCTATCTGGAAACATGCACCCAATTTAAAAATAGTCGTTCGAGATTTTGACATTGATTTGCTATCTTCCCAAATGATGACAGGCGAAGTGGATTTAGCGTTAACGTTTCCAGATTTTATTCCCAATTCTCTGCCTTATTTATCTTTGTTTAAGGAACATCATGTTTGTGTAGCTTCCGACACGTCACCCCTGTTGGGAAAAAAGTTAACACTTACTGATATCGCATCGACTCCTCAAATAATTGTGTCTTCTTCAAGTGCAAACCTAAGGGGATCTATTGATACATTGTTTGAGAAAAAAGGACTTTCACGAAATGTTATTATGTCAGCTCCTTGTTTTTCGCTGGTACCTCGATATATAAAAAGAACCAATGCTATCGCCTTTATTCCTTCACGCTCCTTGCCTGAAAAAGGTTTGAAAGAATTGGACCTGTCGATTAATACAATTGAATTCGAAGTTATTGCTGCCTGGCATACACGATCCAATAATGATCCTCTACATAATTGGATTCTTTCAATGCTAAAAGAGAGTACTCAATCTGAAAATAGTGATAACGATTCCTAGGAGGGAATCCATAAAACCCCAAAAATAAGGAATCGTATTAATACGATTCCTTATTTGTTATTTTCCCCCTTAGAATTATTGGTACCTTTAGGCAACAGATACCTTTACATTAGGGTAGCCCTATCGGGTGGCCGATAAGGAGGTGGGTTACAAATTTAAGTAGGTAGTACATGACAAGAATCTACTACAGCCCTGTACTACCAAATTACTTATACTTTGCGCTTACGGGCAATGGCTAAGCTAATAAGGCCTAAACCAAACAATGCAATGGTTGCAGGCTCACTAACGGTAATTTCATTAGATGCAAAGTTAAAACCATGCCAGTATTCACCGGGGTTGGTTGAGAAAGAGATCGAATCAAATGAACCGGCAAAGCTCAATATGCCGTTGTATTCACGGCCGATAAAGTCATCGCCACTAGTCGTAAAGCTACCCGTCCCCCAATAGTTGTTACCTGCGACCGACGCAGTGAAACTATCATTGAAGTCATAGGTCACTGGTAGACCCTGCTGCCCAACACTTACTAATGCCATCGATAAATCAGTTACAGTCTGATCAAACGATAAAGTAAATGAAGTGGGACCATTAACACGAATCATATCAGTTGGTGCCAAACCAAGGTAAGTGCCGGACGCTGAGGTGCCACCTGTATGAGTATTGTTGTAGTAGAAGTCACCGTTCTCGAAACTATGGCCAGGACTTGCTAAGGTGACACCGACACTTGTACCACCAATATCCATCGTTCCTGCTGACGTTGATGTCCAGTCAATCCAGCCAGCTGACGCCGATTGCATTCCGAGTAAAGCTACTGAACCTAATGTTAGCGCTGCTAAATTATGTCTAATTTTTTTAGTTAACATGTCATCTCCGTTATCACAATGTTTGTCGAATAAGTAAGTCATGTCTGACGTACTCATATTATTCATGTTAATAACAACTGATGGAGTTGGAGCAAAAATCATGCCTTTGATGTTATTTCAATGATTTTCAGTAGTTTAAGAAAAGCATCGGGAACGCAGGTAAGCGAGAATGTAAAGCTTCTCGACACGCGGGAGAATTAAGACGGTTTATTCTCAACAATGGTTTTCAATAATGCTTGATTGATATTTTGCAACGTTGTTGAGAGATCTTCCAGAAATTACGAAACAGGGTTCATTCACAATTTCTGGCAAAGGCTTTACCCGAAATTTCTTGATGGATGTAAAAATGAGGGTAGATGTTAGTAGGGTGGGTTTTTATTGGCCTATGAACTTGGCATCCTATACTCGATTTTATTCCTAAATTTATTTACTTGTGAACTGGTCGATTATTTTATGGTATTTACCATTACCTTTTAATCTATTTAAACCTGAGTTAAATGCATGCAGTAAATCATTCCCCCCAGGGTAGTCTTTTGAAATTATCAAGTGGTACTTGTTGATAGCAATTGGGTCGCCAACTGTTTTTAATGCCTTAGACGAGCCAAATAGATCACGCGCTAACATCCTACCTGTGAGTTCGTTAACTGAATAGAAATCTATATTGCCTTTATGTACCGCTTTTAGACAATGACTATCACTGAGAGGTCTCATATCTACTTGTACTAATCCCTTATCTAAAAAACGTTGAATTTCTCTCGTAGAATATCCAAGAGGAACACATGTACTTAGACCTTCTAAATCATCATCTTTAGAAAAAATAATCTTTGAATCGCTTCTTACAAACAGCCTTGCTTTCGCAGAAAATATAGCGTCAGAAAATAAATATTGCTTTTCTCGTTCTGGATCCTTTATGTAAGGGAAAGTTGCGGCCATTCGGTGGTTGGAGGTGTATACTAGGCCTCTTTTCCACGGTAAAAAATATAGATCTACCTCCTTATTATCCGCTAGAAACGATTCTGTTACCAACGCCGTAATCATACCTCCATGGGTTAGGTCACTCCCAGAGTAGGGATGGAATTCACCCGTAGCTATCTTAACCTGGCCGCCAAAGGCGTAGATGGAAAATGAAAACAAAGCTATAAACGTCAAAATCGTCTTATTCATGGGCCTGCATATATATGGTGTCTTCTTATTAGTGTAGCCACCAAAAGAGGAAATATCTAATGCCAGTAATTTTAGTTTGCGTGGAAAACGAAACATTAGGGGGTATCGGCAGCATCAGCTACTGTGAGCTGTGGTTGAATTTAATGGGGCAGCCGTATATGAACCAAATACCTGTAGGTACTTAAAAATTAAGGGCAATTGATAAGCTATAACTACGCCCCGGTTGTGGTGCCAGTGAACTAAAAAATCCTACAGGAATACCCGCAGTCTCTGTCTCCGTATTACCTCCGTTTGATGCTTCTTGCCCTGGAGCAAAGTATGTTTCATCAAACAAATTATTAACCTTTGCAACAAAAGTAACAGAGTCAAATTGCCAGTTAACGTTGGTATTAACAATGGTATATGCCTCTAAATTACGATCTATTGTCCTTAGAGGGTTTCGGCTGTATAACTTGGTTTTGCTATGGTAATTGACCCGTATGTTCCATGAAAGATAAGAGTTAATTGGCAAGTCGACACCCGCCTGGATTTTATGTGGGGCAACATCACCTGTATCAGATTGGCCATTTTGCCAGCCTATTAAATTGCCACCTGAATCCCGGTTATAGGAATAATTGATATCGCTTTGGGAGTCAGTATAAGTGTAGTAGACATAACAATTGATCAAATAGGCGTCATTAAAATAATTATCGAAGGAGAACCGCCCTCTGTATTCGAAGCCTGTTACTTTTCTATTTTCACTTAAACCCTCTGGAATTGGCTCCTCTTGAACCACATTTCGGAATCGACTCAAATATACCGAAAACTCATGAAGCCATTGATCTCTTTGGTGAATATATATGCCCTCCAGGTTGCTCATTTCTTCTGGTCCTGTTGAAGAGCTGGTGGTGCGTCCAGCAAAATCGGCAAAAAGCAGATTAGGTTGTGGTTCGTGAAATGCTTTCCCATAAAGTAATTTGATTGTATTCGTCGGATTCAAGCGATAGATGGCCGTTCCCCTCGGGTTAAAAGTACTGCCGTAAATGCTATTCTCATCATACCGAACACCGGCGGTGATTCTCCATTCACTATAGTCATAAATGACTTGCGCATATAACCCTTTATCAATGGTGTCGATAATGAACGTATCTGGAATATTACCGGTAACACGAGAAGGAAGTTCAAAATCGTTAGTGTCAGTCGCGAATATACCAGCTCCAAACCCTAGCTCACCGGGTATGGGCAACTGGCTTCCGCAATAGGGTGCAGAACTGTTGAAATAGCCACAGATCTCACCTGGGGCAGGAATAGCCTTAGTTTGGTACTTAATACCGCTGAGAAGCTGCCAGATGTCATTGAGCCGGTATTCGATGTTGGCCAAATATAAATCTGATTCTGATTCATTCAACCACTCGGAAAGTGACACATAACTGTTTTCAGCGGCTTCGACATAGAACCCGCGACTGTCAGTTTCACGGTGGCTCAATAGAGCATCGATTTTAATCTGTTCATTGATTTGATAATCAATTTCCAATCCCAACTGATCTGAAGTGTATGTCCATTGGCCATGAGGTTGAACAAAACGAGATAAATAGGTTGTGCCGTAGCCTGTGTTTGACTCAATTGAGTTATAAAATAGCCTTATGTCCTTATAGTTAATGCTAGCGAATATACTATGTTGATCGCCTGCATTGCTGTATTGGCCGTAAGATTCACCATTACTACTTAACTGTAATAATGGGCCAAAAATAGCGGGGTTAGCTAAGTCTATTTTGTTGTAGAAGTCGTATTGACCACCAAAATCGCTGATACTCGCCTCATCGGAGTCGTAAAGTTTTCCAGCAATATCATAGGAAAGTTCGTCGAATTTTCCAGCGACGCCGATTTCAACTTCCCGTGTATCAAAGCTGCCATAGGATAACTTCACATCACCACTGATTTTGTTTTCAGAAAATGACTGACTACTTTTGGTAATGATATTAATCACACCTAGAAACGCGTTAGGTCCGTAAGAGACTCCTACTGGGCCGTATAACACCTCTATACGATCAATCCGACTCATGGGGATTTGCCGGTCAATCATTTTGTAGTGTGTCGATAAGCTGTGCTGTGCTCTTCCATTGACCAACACCAATGTTCTAGAAAAAAACGGCTGACGATAGCCACGCTGTATAGCATTCACACTATGTAAACCCCGGGTAATGTAAGCGTCAAACCCCGGTAAATCTACAAAAATGTCCTCGAAATTATTATAAGCACGATTGCGAATATCACTGGCCGTTATTATTACCAAAGAGGCAGGCGCATCAATTACAGATTCTTCAACACCGGAAACGCTGTCGATTCTGACATCCAACAGTTGCGCTAAGGTTAAGTTGTGGAACGATTCAGCCTTATTCTCGTTCCTGTTTTGAGCTTCGGCATATGGCACAAGTAGTACTACGGCCATTGGAATATAAAACCAGAGATGTTTTTTAGGCATAGATCACATCGCTTGCGAAACTGGGCAGTTAAAAAAGCAAGAATATTTTAAAAGCTATGACGGCATAAACTACAATAAGAGTAGTCAAAATTGTTGTAATTTGCACTTGTTTTGAGGTGACGCGGTTGTAGGTTACGTCGTAAATAGCGTTACTGTTTTCGGGCGAAAGATAACTCGTTGTATTTTCATCATTTTGTTTTTCTGAGCATCGCTATAAGGTCAATACCAGCCAAGAGATTAACCAAGTGTTTTCTAATACATACTTAAAACCTGAAGGGGTGTATGAACTGCGTGATGGCTGGATGTAGCGAAGAAAAAGGAGGGGGAATTGCAACAAAGTTCTCTTTGAGGAAAAGTACTCCACATACTTTTATGTAGAAAATCGATTTAAGCCCCATAGCGCGCTAAAAACATACCAATGACTTCAGCCAATATATAGTCCTTCTCTTTTTTGCTAGGAGGAGGGAGGTCACGATAGAGTGTTTGATTCTGTGCAAATGTATAGATGGTACCAGCAAGGTAGTTACTTGCGAATTCGACATCAATATCTTTTAATTGTTTATCTTGTTTAGCGGCCAAAAGCCAAGGGCTTAAGCCTTCGTCACATCGAGACATGTTGTCCATTGCGCCTTGGGATAATTCAGGAGTGCTCAAGTATTCACTGAGTACAACCCTAGCCATATCGATAAAGCGCTTTGATACTAACAAATCCCATTCGGCAGAAAGAATTTCTTTTAATTGTTCTTCTAGCGAACGACTTTTTTGGTAGGGGAGCGACCTAACATCGAGCAATTCACTCGTTAATGATTCAATAATGTGCTGAAAAAGGGCTTCTTTAGTTTCAAAGTGGTTGTACACCGTTCTCTTAGAAACATTGGCCTGTTCAGCAATTCTATCCATGCTTGCGCCTTTGTACCCAAATTCTATAAAGACATTTTCCGCAGCTGTAATGATATCTAGGCGTTTTTGTTGTGATCTGTTTAATGGTGTTTTTTTGATTTCGCTCATGATCCCCCCCAATGACTGCTCAGTTTACACTAAACAGTGTACTTTTTCTCGCGATTAAGTAAACTGCACAGTGTAGTGTATTGCCGGGAAGATTAATTCATTAGAGGTGTTATGTGCTGGATCTAGGATAATTCACAATGAAAACAAAGATATAGAAAGATTAAAGGGCCAATATTGCATGCATTCCACCAATAGCACCTTATGGTGCTATTGGCTTATCAAGCCTGCTGATAGCAAATTTTTTGAGGAATAAATTTATGAAATCACCTATAAAGAAGATTGTATCCTCTATGCAGAACGTCCAAACCGGGTTATTGCTTAGTTTTTCGATCATTGTTTTTTTTGCTTTTTACCTCTCAAGAAGTAGCTTGATTGAGCCACAAACGTCGCGTGATCTTTTCACTCAGGTCGAGGAGTCGTCTAAACCGCAAGCGGAATCTGATCGTGGACCGCAACCAAAGCATGTGCATGCTCTATTGTTGCGGTTAGAATCGATTAGAAACGAGATCGTTGTTTACGGTAAAACGGGGCCTAACCGTATTGTACTTGTGAAGAGTGAAGCGGAAAGGAAGGTCGAGAAACTGTTCATCAAAAAAGGTGACAAAATCAGGTCAGGTGAAACTATCGCCATATTAGATCAAGGTACGCTGAGTTCACAAACTAATGCAGCAAATGCAAGATTTGCTCTTAGAGAGTCGGAGTATCTTAGTGCCATTTCGTTAAATAAGAATGGCCATATAACAAAAAACAACTTGGCTCATTCAAAATCAAATCTCGCAGACGCTGAGGAGAGGTTGGCATCAGTGAGGCAGCAAGTTAAAAATACAAAAATAAACGCTCCTTTTGACGGAATTCTCAATGATCGCTTTGTGGAAGTTGGAGATTATCTCAAAAAAGGGGATGTTGTCGCTGAAGTTTTGGATTTAGACCCCCTTAAAGTTATTGTTAATGTTAACGAAAATCAAGCTAACAGACTGAGAGTGGGACAGTTAGCACAAGTAGAATTTACAGATAATGATGATTGCTCCGCAGTTGTTGAATATATTGGATCCAACGCGATTAAGGGTACCAATACTTATCCCGTTGAGCTCACCATAGAAAATACTGACAATCGATTGCTGTCAGGTATGAACGTAAGTGTATCCCTGTTCACGACAAAGGAGGATGCGGTTAAGGTTTCCCCTGCGTACATCACAATTAGCGACAAAGGTATCGCTGGAATTTTTGTGATCGATGAAAATCAGCGCGCCAATTTTGTTGAAGCAAAGGTTATTAAATCTGACACCCAATACGTATGGATAAAAGGGGTAAAAAATAATTCCCGTATTGTAACTCAAGGATACCAAACACTTAGAGATGGGGATCTTGTTGTGGTCGAGAATCAAGTGCAACGTTACCCGATTATTGGGAGCTTATAGTATGAATAGATTATTGGCCTCTGTTATTCAACACCCAAGAACGGTTCTGATGGTACTGGTATTACTGTTGTTAGCAGGCGGTACCACGTATAAAACTATCGCAAAAGAGGCTAGTCCTAATATCACGCTGCCCATTATTGAAATCTCCATAACCTATGAGGGCATCTCCCCAGAAAATGCCGAGAGTCTATTGGTAAAACCTCTCGAGAATGAACTGAGGGGACTGGATCGACTAAAAGAACTCAAAGCAGTAGCCAAAGAAGGTTCAGCGCATCTCGTATTGGAGTTTTTTTCAAATGTTGATAATCGTACGTTAGTATCAAGAGTTACCGAGAAAGTTGATAGAGCGAAGGCATTGTTTCCTAAAGGTGCAGATGAACCGTTTATCAAACAGATGACCGCAGCAAATTCTACCCCGGTATTAACCGTTATACTATCTGGGGACACGAACTATCGATTGATTGTGGAACAAGCGAGAGAATTAAAAAGGGGGATTGAGGCGTTACCATCGATAATTGAAGTGAAGCTCATTGGAGAGCGAGAGGATGTTGTTGATATTGAAATAAGTCCAGAAAAAATACAAGGCTACGGATTAAATATTTCAACCCTTTCTCAACTATTGCAGCGTAGTGGCGCGATCGTAACTGCTGGCGCATTAACTACCGAGAATGGTGCTTTTTCTGTGAAAGTTCCTTCGATATTCAAAGAACCTAAAGACCTGCTTAACCATCCCATTGTAACGTCTGGTGACAACAGCAGCCTATTGGTTAGCGATATAGCTGATGTGCGCTTTGGATTTATGCCCGCCGATATTGATACGCGTTTTGACAATAAAACCAGTGTTGAACTTCAGGTTTACAAACAGTCTGGTGAAAATATATTTGATTCGGTATCAGCAATAAAAGACCTGGCTGCTCAGTTTCAAGGTGGCTGGCCAAATAGTACGAACGTCGATTACGTAAACGACACTTCTGTTGAAGTGTCAGATATGATCGCTGATTTGGAAGGCAGTATTCTTCTCTCAGTACTTCTCGTTGTTATCTTACTTGTTGCCACTCTGGGAATTGGTAGTGCCGTATTAGTTGCTATTTCAATCCCCACCTCGTTTATCGCTGGCATCCTAATACTAAATGGATTTGGGTATTCGGTTAATAGTGTCGTGTTATTTTCTCTGATTATGGCAGTGGGTTTGCTTGTGGATGGTGCGATTGTTGTTATCGAATACACACAACGAAAAATATCAGAAGGCCTTAGTGGCAAAGAAGCCTATATAGTTGCTTCTCAAAATATGGCCTGGCCAATCATTGCGTCAACAGCGACAACGTTGTGCGCGTTTGTCCCATTGATATTTTGGCCAGGTTATTTCGGCGAGTTTATGAAATACCTACCAATAACACTCATTGCCACACTATCGGCATCTCTTTTTGTGGCGCTCATTTTTGTACCAACGATAGGTAGAGTATTTTCTGGTAGAAAAAGAACGCTCGCAATAAAGCCTGAAGGCAAAGAAGCGGAGGAGGTTGGTGCATTTAACGGAATAGCGGGACGTTATATTGCCTTGTTATCAGGCCTTATTAAGCGACCATTGCGAGTAACGCTGGCGGTTCTGTCAATAGTTGTCGCGATTATATACTCCTACGGAGAGAGTGGTTTGGGAGTGGATTTTTTCCCAGAAGTGGATTCAAGGTTCATTACTGTTGTTGTACGTGACGATGGTGTTAGCTATTCACTAAGCGAAAAACGGGACAAAATCGCGGCAATGTATCGAGAAATTGCAGACTCGAATGTTGTTGATAACGTGCGTATCCATGCAGGAGGCGAAGGAGAAATTGGACGTCTCTATATCACCTTAACCGAATGGTATGATCGACCTCATTCGAAATCAATTACAACCCAAATCAGAAAACGCTTACTCCCCTTATCATCCACATTAGATGTTCTCAATGTTGGTGGCCCTCAGCAAGGTAAACCATTTCAACTCGAATTTAGTGCTGATTCAATAGTAAGTCTAAAAGAAAGCACGTTGTGGGCAAAAGCGCTTATCCAGAAAGATCCGAGATTTGTTAATGTTGAAGACACAGGGCCTGCAGGCGGCGTTGATTGGAGCATCGATTTTGATAGAAACCAAATTGCGCGCTTTGGTGTAAGTGTTGACGATATTGGCACAATGGTTAAATTAGTGACTAATGGGGTGTATGTGGGAACTTACCACCCACCGCATCTGGATGAAGAGGTGGACATTAGGTTACGTTTCCCAGAAAAAGATAGGCATTTAACGCAGTTAGATCGATTGACCGTTAACAGCGATAGAGGGCCAATACAGCTCAGTTCGTTAATTCAACGAAACCCTATTCCTAAAGTGAACAGCATTAATAGGGTTGATGGCCACCGATCGATGTCAATTTTTGCTGACCTAGCGGGGAAGACTCAACTTAATACTGTCATTGAAGAACTCACGCCAATGCTCGATGGGCATGCAAAAGAAGCGGGTGTTTCTTATCGGTTTTTGGGAGAAGCAGTGGAGCAGTCTGAAAGCGGTGATTTTTTGATGGGGGCTTTTGTCGTTGCTTTGTTTATGATGGGAGTAATCCTGGTGACTCAGTTTAATAGCTATTTCCAAGTAGGGCTGATATTAAGTGCGGTATTATTGGCTGGTAGTGGCGTATTGATTGGTTTAATGGTGAAGCAGCAACCCTTCAGTATTGTTATGTCTGGTATTGGAATGATCTCCCTGGCTGGGATTGTTGTTAATAATAATATAGTACTCATCGATACGTTTAATAAATTTGTCGCCCAGGGACTCTTAGTAGAAGAAGCAATTTTACGTACAGTTTACCAACGAATTCGTCCAGTAATGTTAACAACCATTACTACGATATTGGGGTTGATGCCGATGGTATTGGGTTTGAATATTTCATTTTTTGATCAATCAATTACTGTGGGTGCACCTTCATCTGCCTATTGGAATATTCTAGCGACGGCAATTGTTAGTGGGTTAGCCTTTGCGACGGTTATAACATTGTTACTAACACCGTGTTTATTGGTATTAGGAGATCGTGTCATGGGGCGTAAAAGTGCAACGGTTTCCAGGGAAGTCGGTTCAGCCATATTCGCCGACGCGATTTCATAAAATTACATTGTAGAATTCTATCCAGGCCTATTATTTGGTTTTTAAAAAAGGGGTGAAAAGATGGTTGCCAGATAAGAGGATTGCTAATTTCATCGACCGACAAGGTAAGGGCCAAATCGTGGGAATCTATGTTGCCGTTGTGTACAGGATTTGATCAGTGACTATCACTGAGATCAATAACCATTTATACAAATTACTGATGGAACCGAAATGCCAGAGGAAACCTTAGCGTCAGGGTTTGAAACCACATTGGACTTCCCACAGTTTATGTGCCTATTTTCACTGTGGTCAACAGCCCTTTTTGTTATGTAGATCACATTTTGTTGAATTCATCTATAATAACCTAATAAACTAATATTTTTTCTTGTTAAACCAGTGATTCGAAGGAGATTAGATGAATGTACAAGGTTACGATTTGGTGTTTAGGGGCAAGATTCATGGTGATATTTCATTAGAGCATGCTAAGGAAAATCTAGGGCGACTGTTGAAAATTGATGCTCAAAAGGTGGAAGCGTTATTTTCTGGCAAGCCCTTTGTTATTAAGAAATCACTAGATGCTTCTGTAGCCGAAAAATACATAGGCCATTTAAAAAGGGAGGGGCTCAATTGTGAATTAGTCCCGATTGAAACTGCTACGTTGGAAATCGACTCACTTTCATTGGTGCCGATGGTGGGTGACACGAGCAATGAACAGGCCCTAGAGGTAGAGGCTGTCAAGGCCGCAAGTGAGCTCGAGATCCTTCCAAATGAAAATATTGTAACAACCAAAAAAATAGAACTAAAAAGAGATACGGCGATTCAAGATGATATAGCGAAAGATAATGAGGGAAACGAAGACGACTTTTCAGTTGAATCAACTGAGTCTTTCTATCTTTTGGTTTGGGGTTCTTTTGCACACCCTTTACGGGGCAAGGGTTTGCTAGTTCTTTTGGTGGGAACATTTCTTTTTATCGTTATGTCCTTTGCAATGAATGCTCCATTTTTTCTGGGTTGGTTCGCAGCCGTGTTTGCTTTTGGCTATATGAGCAATTACATGATGGAAGTTCTTTTAAATAGTGCCAGTGGGGAAGAGGGATTACCGGGTTTTCCGGGTTATGAGGACTTTTTCTCTAGTGCTGTCCAGCCGTTGATGTTGGTGGGAGGAAGCGCACTTTTTTGTTTTCTGCCAGCGCTTGCTGTCTATAATAGCGATATTGAGTCACTCCCTTTACTTGTAGGTTGTATCTTTATTGGAGCATTTCTTTTACCTTCATCACTAATTTTAATTACCTTAACCCAGTCTTTAATGTGCCTTAACCCTTTATCAATGATAAGAATCATCACGACCACATTTAAAGACTACATTTTTGCGGTACTTATGTTGTTTGGAATCGTTGGTGCTAGCGTGTTGATAGAGATGCCCGTGACATTAATAGGGGTGTTGGTTGAGGTGTTTATTCAACTGTATTTATTAGTGGTTGCTATGAAAATCATTGGGCTGATCTGTTATTGTAACTCTGAGAAGTTATAGTTGTTTTAGGTGCAAGCATGGGTGTGATCATGAGTGACAGTAAAAGGGTGTTGTTGTTAGTCATATTTGTTGTGATTTTCCAACAATGGGACTCTATGGTGAGGTTCGTTAACCCACCGCCAAGTAGGGAGGCGCTGAACAATGGAGCAGTTGTACTTTATTCAACGTCCTGGTGTGGGTATTGCGAGAAGACACGAGATCTATTGGATAGTAATGATATCGATTTTTACGAGTATGATATCGAGCATTCTACGGATGGGTTTAATCAATATAAAGCGTTAGGTGGGAATGGAGTGCCTGTATTGACAGTGGGGTCTGAGGTGGTCAAAGGGTATGATGTTAGTGCGATGAAAACAGTTCTTGGCTTGTAATTACAAAGGAGTGCTGGTTAGCAAATCTCAGGCAGGATTGGTATTCACTGGAAAGCGACTAAACTGTCAAATCATAATTTCTTAACCGCAAGATACTCGCAATCGATCGCCCTAAGAAATAAGAGCGCGATGTTTTAGATAAGAGTTTTCATTTTTAAATTTCTGCTGTTCGATAAGCTGGCTTACACGTCTTGCAGGAAAAGAATCATACCTTAACGCAGTCCTCGGTGTGCCGTAACCCCTATCAATTATAAGAATCATCACGATGACATATAAGGACTCACTGCTGTCCCACAGTTTCATAGAATGGACAGCTGCCTATATTTATTTGGATCGTCATCAATTGGTGGCGAGAACAAATCGTACAAATTTCTCCGATCAAAAAGGTTCAATTGAAGCAATCGAATCATTTCAGAAACGGCTTTAGTTATTCTGCTGGTAAACTTAATGTACGCCATTAACAAGTATGTACACATGGCGATCCAAATTTGTGTAAGGACTGCATTTTTTGATGTTCCAACAAAGCTTTTGATTTTTAAATTTTGCTTTATCCATTTAAAAAATAGCTCAATCTGCCAGCGTTCCTTATAGATCGACGCAATCGTTTTGGCTGATAGTTTCATGTTGTTCGTCAGGAAGAAATAATGATTTCCTGTTTCTGGACAGATATAACCTATACGGCGTAATTGACCTTCATACTGAGCGCCTTTTTTACTGGTTAGTTTTATTTCCTGGTCAGAGGTTAGCCCTAGGCTTTTATTGACAGTTCTACGTTCAATTACTCGGTATTTTGAACTCTTCTTTAAACGAGTGACGATAAAAATACCCTTGTTATTCATTGAGTTAAACCATTCGTAGTCGTTGTAGCCTCTATCTACTGCAAGAATGCTACCAGCGGGAAGATCGACCTTCCGTGCTTCGGTTATGTCATGACAATTACCTTCTGTTACTGACATAAACGCCGGTATAAGACCGTTGTGATTAAGCCCAACGTGAATTTTTACTGCCCCTTTCTTTTGTCTGAATTTAGCCCAGGGGAACAAGGATAATGACAATTCAATGGTTGACGCATCCATCGAAAACAACGGATTCTTAAACTGAAATTTATGTTTCGGTGAGTGTGGTTGGCATTTGCTGAGAAGTTTCCCGAACAATGCCTCATACAATGTATAAGGTTGCTGTTCGTTAACTCTCGCCAGGCTACTTTTACTGACTTTTCCTACACCAGAATGATAAAGTTTCTGTTTCTGCGCATCTAAATTGCTAACAATATCACGTAAACTTTTACGTCCCGAAACTTGCCCAACAAACATCGATACGAATTGCCCCCAGCGTGTCATTTTACGAAGTGCTTGTCCCTTATGATGCTGTTTTGCCAAAGTCTCAAATTCATGTCTCGATACCAAACTGAGAAGCTGAGAAAGAACTGTGTTATTATGTGCCAAGGCCTAATTTTCCTTTTGTATTACGTTGTTTGTTCGCACTTGCATTGTAACACTTATCGAGAATTAGGCCTTTTTTATGTCAAACTGTGGGACAGCAATGATAAGGACTATACTTTTGCGGTATTCATGCTACTTGGATTCGTGGCGCTAGCGTGTTAATCGAATATCACTCATATTTCCCCCGGCCTTAACGTAAATACCATCTATAATTTAATCAAATAGGTCGTAAATCAAGCGTAAAAGTTCAGTTATAGCTTCAAATGCATTTGCTCGGGTACTACTACAATGCCAAGACAGGTGTTCCCTAATATTGAGCACGTAATAGTCGGCAACAGACGGAGTACAGAAAAAGGAACATTGCATGAATAAATACACAATTACATCTCTTGTCAGTATCGTCGCCGCCAGTATCTTAGGGCTTGCCATGTGGTTGAATGGTGAATCGCAGCAAGCAGGGTTAGCAGAAGTACGTCAAGTGAAATTAGGTCATCTAGTGGCTCTCGACATGATGCCTCATTTTGTTGCCAAAGAGGCTGGTTTTTTTATGGAAGAAAAACTAGATGTTACCCTTGAAGCCTTTTTTGACGTTTTCAAAAATAATCAAGCCTTAGCCAATGGAGAAATCGATTTTAGTATCAATCCATTTACACTTCCGTATTTCGCTCTCCAAAAAGATATTCCTATCAGAACAATTTCTAGTGCTGGTGGGTGGGGGATTATACAGTTGGTAATTCAAGGAAGGTATGGCGTTAATTCTATCAAAGAACTCGGAAAGTATGTCCGTTTACATCCGGGTGAAAAAATCAAGATTGGATCATTTAAGGGAGATACTCTCGATTTAATTGTCTACGACGCCATTCGGGAAGAGGGGCTCTCATATAACGATTTTGAGATGGTTTGGTACACGGATCTCCTTGAAATGGTAAAAGCGTTTAAAGAAAATAAAGTTGGTATATTGGCTCATATTAAACCCTATACGACGGACCTCATCAAGAATAATGGCGCGATATTCTTAACTGACAATGCTCAAGTTTGGGACGTTAATACACCAAATTGCGTATTAAGTGTTTTGGACTCACTAATTGCAGAGGAACCTAAAGTTGTGGAGGCTTATTTGAGGGCGCTCATTAAATCAGCTCACCTCATAAACACTGAACCACAAAAAGCAATTTCACTTCTCGAAAATTCAGCATATCCACATTATTTCAAGGTTGGGTCTGATGTTGTTCTTGAGGCCCTGCGATCCCAGCCAGCACCGATTTCATTTACTCCGAATGTCAAAGCTGTGAATTCTGTGATGTTAGACATGATGGAACTGAAATATATTGACCAATATATACCAGGTAGGAAGTTATTTCGCCTTGCAACCATAAAACATCTTGAACAGGAGTAAAGATCGAAATGCATTGGTCCATTAGTAGATTAATAGGTTTTAGTAACCTATTTTCTATTGTTGTTATCCTTTTATTCAGCATAGCGGGCTACAGTGGCTCCCGCTATCTCCTCCTAACGTTTAATGAGTTGAATCAATTTACTAATTCGACAACAAATATTGTTAAATTACAAAGCCAAACACTTGATTTAACCCATTCAGAACAAAGTTACCTATTAAGTAAACAAGTAACAGACTATAAAAAGTGGAAAGAAATCCTTATCTCATTAAATTCAACTGTCGAATTGATTGAATCCCACCTGATCAATCAACAACAACAAGATACCTTGGACGACTTTATCCTTGCTCAACTCGAGTATGAAAATGCATTTGAGCAGATCCATCTATTTCTAAGAGAGGGCGAGGGCGAGGGCGAGGGCGAAGATGTTATCCTCGCTTATGAAAGTCTTGCAAGAGAAAAAGAAAATGTTTCCTTGAGAAAATCAATGATACTCTCGAAGGTCATGGTTGATGCAACTATTGATCTAGTTCGCCTCAATGAAATCAATATTTTGGAAAGTACTGAAAAAACTACTGAGAATATTTCCCGGGCCTCTTCGTTCATGCTAATCGTCTTTATGCTAGGAGCTGGAATAATATCCTTTATCGGCTATCGAACTTATATTTCTGCAAAAATAATATCTGAAAACCTTGCAAACACAACAGTTTCACGAGATATGTTCAAAGAAGCTAAGGATCAGGCAGAAAATTCGGAGAAAATAGCCACACTACGAACCATTGAAATTGAAGAGAAAAATGTTAAATTGGCAGCGCAAGGCGAGGAATTAAATCGAACGAACAAAGAGCTAATAACGACTCAAGAACAGCTCATTCAATCCGCCAAGCTGGCTTCAATCGGTGAATTTTCTGCCGGACTAGCCCATGAACTGAATCAACCACTCGGCGTTATTCAAATTAGTGCCCAATTCGCTAGGGAGTTAATTGAAAGAGACTACTTTGAAAAAGAAATCGTGACTAATAAACTGAAAAGAATTGTGGGGCAGGTAGAACGTGCAAGTAAGATCATTAATCATCTAAAAATATTCAGCCGTAAGGAAGAACCTGATGCCGAAGACGTGGATATCAATTGGGTCATCGATGAAGCATTGGTACTACACAATGAATCATTGCACATTAAAGGTATTAAACTCACCACCGAGTTAGCTAAGAATTTACCACCTGTTTCTTGTAACTACATCCAGATAGAACAGGTCCTCAGTAATTTGCTTACAAATGCTCGGGATGCATTAGAGAGCACGAAAGAGAAACTTATTTGCGTACGCTCCTACAAAAAGAGTGAAGTGATTTGTGTAGATGTTGAAGATACGGGATGCGGCATGTCAACGTCAGTTACTGAAAAGGTATTTGATCCGTTTTTTACAACAAAACCGGTTGGCAAAGGCACGGGGTTGGGGATGTCGATTAGTTACGGAATAATGAAAGACCACAATGGTAAATTAGCCATAGTCAGCCGTGAAGGACACGGCACCTGCTTTACTCTTTCTCTTCCGATGACAGGGTGAAAGATCGTATCTGTACATCCATTCAAAATTTCAGGAATCAATATGAAAAAAATACTTATAATTGATGATGACAAGGACTTTAATAGCTCATTGAAGGAATACTTGGGGTACAGAGAATTTGATGTTTCTAGCGCCCTTGATGGAAAGCAAGGCTTGTCACTCATCAGTACAGAAACCCCGGATCTGATTATTACAGATATTGTGATGCCTGAACTTGATGGGATTGAACTTCTGGACAAAATACAGTCGGATACCGTGCTATCTCCAATCAAAATAATAGCAATATCAGGTGGTGGTCGTATTGCAGGACAACAGTATCTAAGTATCGCTGAAGGGCTCGGCGCCGATTGTATATTTGAGAAACCATTAAATCTCGACGAATTAATCGAGGCAATAAATAATTTATTGGACTAGTAATCTGATGATGGTTTTTTGTAATTCAACCCATGAAGGGTTCTTGGGATAACCTGATCTAATGTGATTATTATCGGTGCAGCCGATGTTTTATTGTGTTCCTAAAGATCAGCCTGTTCGTCATTGGGGTCGCGCTCCCTTAACAGCCGAGAGATATCTTCCCTCAGCGCAGCATACATATCCTTGCTGATTCGTGTTCCTCATCCTTTCATCTCTTAGTCTAGGGAGTCATCTTGGCTTAGAGAACTCGCCTCAATCCCCATTGTCAACGGGTTACATTACCCTATCAGCATACAATAGGTCACAGAATGCCTTAGTGATTTTAGATATAAAAAATTTATTTGAAATAATAATTCCCCATAAAACAACAAAATCCTAAAATTTTCTTGTCATTTAAAAAGGTACCCGATATTGTAATTGATAGATCGTTCGTGGTTTGTTATGGCGGATTCAAATCAGCTCAAAACAAAACGACAGGACCAGTAGTATGAAGCGCTCAGGAAAAGAAATTCGCATTGGCTCCCTGCTAGTCGATAGGGGCTTAATAACCAACGGCCAGTTGCAGTTAGCAATCGAGATTCAACGTGCTACTCATAAGCAGCTGGGCGAGATCTTAATAGAACAGAAAATAATTACCAGGCGTCAACTAAATCGTTCGTTGAGGCGTCAAAAGCTTCTGCGTAATACCATTGTCACCGCATTACTTTCCATCGCTCCTT
>CAJXZM010000101.1 GCA_913063125.1 uncultured Gammaproteobacteria bacterium
TATGTTGCAAAAACGTACTATGAAAAAGACTTTGAGGTATGGGCTGTTGATAGAAGGTCAAATTGCCTAGAAGATCTGGCGGGATTCCAAGCAGCAGAGAAGGCGTCAACAGCCGATGAAGCAATGAATGTGATGCTTGATTATTATTATGAGCAACAACCGATAGATGGAAAAACCTTTGAGGGCTTTTTAAAGCCTAAAGATATACCCTTTGTAGCACATTTTGGCTTAGCGCTTGCGACAGAAGATATGTTCACAATCATGGAACATATGATTCCCGATAGGGCTGTGAGAAAAAAGAAAATCTTTGTTGGAGGCCATTCGCTTGGCGGAACCCATACATCTGTTTTTTCTGCGTGGGACAAAGATGGCAACCCTGAAACAATAGAGGATGCGGGCTTTAATAATATAGCGGGAGTATTTGCTCTGGATGCTTTTGTTACCCCGATTTCTGAAGTCACGGAATCGGCCATTGATTCGATGAGTATACCGGCGTCGCTATCAAACAGTTTCGCCAAATTCGGCTATCAGAGTTTAGTTGCTGGGTTTGAATCTGGCTTTTTGCCACCGGTTTTACCTGTTTTGCTTGATGGCGAAGTCTCAGCCCTACCAGAAGCATTGGGTATTCTTGCTCAGAAGGCTCCCGATGCAGAAAGCGTCGTCCTTCAGCATATGCCACAATCCCAAAATCTTAAGCTAATGTTGCAGTTATATCACTCTCGTAGGTTGTCTGATTTCCTAAAGGGCGTATCTATCTTAGATTATCGGTATACCAATGAAGCCTTGCTTGGACTTATATTTGATGACAATAGCTCTCCCATAAGCTTCCTTCAGGCGAGTATTGGTTTTGCACATGGGGGAAAGGTTGGGAGCAAGTCGTTCCCGATCCCTTATCAAGTGTCGTCTATACCCATTTTGGGAGATCTTGTCAGCTCCATAAGTTCAGCTGATCCAAAGTTCATTCCTACTGATCAAGGATTTAAATTCTTTGGTCGAAAGTTCCCAGGGCCACTTTACAGCTGGGCCGGTTATGACGAGGTGGCGTCACCTGAATATCCTCTTTTCCAAAGTAAAACGGGTCGTACCACCTTAACTGAAACGAAAGGCGAGATGGTAGACATTAGTGATTTTACCAGAGCGTTATATATTGGTGAGTCCAATCTTACAGAGTGGTATTTTCCTTTAAGGTTGTTTGTCGATATCATGGCGGTCGATTATCCTTACGCCCCGGAATTTGGTATCAATATATTGCATGCTGGTGCAATTAAGGATTTACCAAAAATTGAGTTTATTGCGGAAAGTGGCCCTTTTGCCTCGCAATTAAGTAGTACTGTTTCAACTGAAGGAGTTCGAATATTGGAAGGGATGAACCACCTTGATCCAATGTTTGCAGTGGTAAATGCTCCAGAACAATACAAAAATCAGGTGATCGAACCTCTAATTGATTGGGTTTTAGATAACCTTCAATAAAGCTTCCTGTTGGGAGGGGGAGGGCGAAATTAAGTCAGTTAAGTTACCCTTTCCCAAAAAACACCCTACTGTTAGGGGGAGCGCACAAAACACCTTGCTCTGGTTGGGCACTGGAACT
The DNA here is from genome assembly GCA_913063125.1 of uncultured Gammaproteobacteria bacterium. Taxonomy (GTDB): domain Bacteria; phylum Pseudomonadota; class Gammaproteobacteria; order Pseudomonadales; family Ketobacteraceae; genus 42-54-T18. The sequence continues at coordinate 1,589 of CAJXZM010000101.1, forward strand.
TTCACTAACCGCTTACTTACTAGGAAGAAGCTCTTTCATTACTTCATAAAGGTGGGTTTTGTTAAGCGGTTTTGTCAAAAAACCTTCACATCCTACATCCAGTATTTTATCTATTTCTGATTGATCTGTTTCTGCCGTAAGTGCATAGATCGGCATCTCATGTTGATGTTCTCGCAAATATTTCGTTGCTTCAATACCGTTTCTATTCGGCATATTAATATCCATAAGGACAAAATCAAAGCTCTCATTGTCGCAAAATTCACAAGCTTCCATTCCATCATTGGCTACAACAACATCGACACCGGTCTTTTTTAGTACCCGTTCAATCAGTTTTTGATTAACCACGTTATCCTCTGCTAGCAATACTCGACCAGACAAGGCAGGAACAGTCGTTTTCTTTCTGTTTTTTGATGACACCTTCCGATCAGGGTTTTCTTCAATTTCAGAGTTGTCAGAACCTTTGATCGCTGTATCAGTTGGGCCATTTATCCAGCAAACATTCTTAGCTAATTCACTTTGCACCGTAAATGTAACAACGCTTCCATGTCCTTCTTTGCTTGATATGGATATTTTTCCACCCATCATTTCTGCTAGCTTTTTAGATATGGGAAGCCCCAAACTTCCCCCGATTTCTGTTGCATCTCCATTGAGTAACTCTCTGATTTTGTCCCTTTTCATTCCTATGCCTGTATCGGACACAGAGAATGTTAGCTTATCGGTAGCCCATGATATCGTTACAGCAACCTTTCCCTTTTCGGTGAATCTGATAGCATTACTGCAGAGGTTGTTTGCCACTTGTAAAATTCGCGTGGGATCACCCTTGAATTTGTCAGGTATGGGATATTTTATGTTGATTTCGAAGTCCAGCGACTTATTTTTTGCTTTTTCTAAGAAAGACTTCGATAACGAATTAATGGTATCAATTGTATTAACCACAATACATTCAACATCAAGTTTATTCGCATCAATTTTCGAATAATCAAGGATGTTGTTGATTAACTGGAGCAGTTCTCGGCTATTCTCAACAACCATATCAACACAATTCAGCTTTTCAGCGTCTTCTATCCAAGGTTCTTGCATCAACTCACCAAAGCCTATTATGGATGTTAATGGTGTTCTTATTTGATGACTCATCGCTGACAAAAACTTACTTTTCTGCTCAGCCTCCGCTGAAGCGATTTTTCTTTCAATTCTTTCTTTTAACTCTTCGTTAACTGCTATTTCTTTTTCCTTTTCATCGGTAACGTCAATAACCGTACCTTCAATATGGTGTTCTTCGTCAGTATCACCGTGAATCAATTTTGCATTATTAATAATCCAAACTGGAGAAAGATCACCCCTCTCAACTGTCACTTCATTTCTAAGCACACCCTTTCTAATCAGTTTTTTATAATTTTTGTTATTCCCAAAAAGGCTATTTGCCACTTGAAAACTGTTGTTTAACATTTTCTCAATATCAGAAAAACCCATTGTCCTAGCCAATGATTTATTGGCATTTTTTATTTTTCCAAAAATCGTCATTTGATACATTCCCTCTAGCGCGTTATCAAATGCGGAACGATATTTTGACAGGTTTTCAACTAGCATTTTGTCGGCATCCAATGCTTTTTGCCTTACTCTTTTTATTCTGTCTGCTAGAGCAAATGACAGAACGATGGCCTCTAACATCACGCCGATAGGCGCAGATGCAATGGTGTACCAGGTTGCCGGTGATATTTTTAGAGCCACAGTAGCATAAACAACCAGACCAAAACCATTACAGGACCACGCGTAAAAGAAAAACTTTGCACCTTCATTTCCTTTCCACCAAGAATAAAATGATGTAGACAATATGAATAGAAAGGTGAACGTAGAAAAAATAATTACCCAAATAAGCGAAATATGATCTTTTTTGATGAGACTAATAACACCGCAAATCAGTATCAGCTGAAAGTACACATTACAAGCCACATTTATTCTTGGGTGTAGTGTTCGAATATTGAGGAATATGACGGTAAACTTCATTCCCCCCCATAAAGAAAACCAAATAATGGTGGACGTGTATTCTTTACCCAGCGCTTCAAAGATAGGGTATGAATGTATGGCGCCATGTCCAATCTCAAACAATTCAAATAACGTGACGCCAAATAAATACATTACATAATAAAGATAACTTTCATCCTTAACCGAGAAATAGACAAAAACATTATAGATCATGAGAATGAGCATCCCACCAAAAAACAGCCCATAGAGAAATTCTTCCTTAGCGATCTTTTCTATAAAGCCAACAGGTGTCCAGAGAGTTAAAGGGAAATGTAGAGCAGAGGTGGTATTTTGGATTTTTATATAAAGGGTTACTTCTTCCTCTAATCGCAGCGATATGGGAAAAATACTATTAACATGAATAACGTCCTTATTTTGAAAATGTAATTGTGTATCGGAAGTGTTAACCAAGTAGCTTCCATCATCTTGAGGAACATACAGCTCCGCAACACCTAGCAGTGCCTTGCCAATTTCTAAAAACCATTGTTTTTGAATGGCTACATTCGGGTAGTTGTCGGGGTACAGCAGGCTTATCTTGAGCCAAAATGTATAAGGTGTAACCCCCAAATTAATAATGGCTTGATTGTCGCGATAAAATTCCTTCTGGTAGGCTTCTGACGCGACTTGGTCAATGGTTAGATTGTTGGTTTCATCCTTTAGCACCAGCATATTACTATTTAGCAAATAGCTAGTTTTACCAAACAATTGTACCGGATTTAAATCTTCTACTGCTACCAGAGTCCCAATTGGCAACCAAGACAGTAAAAAAATTAGGCAGCATTGAATGTGCTTGCTGTGAAGCCCCCTTATTGCCATGTAAAAATCGTCAATATTGGTATATCCAAACACACACCTCAGGTACGCTATTTAATCGATTGTCAATAACTCTATCTCCTTCACAGATAATGATTAAGGGGCTTCCGCACCCTAACTTTATCCTAGCAGTCTTCAGGCGACCTGACTGCTCATCCAGTATTGGACAAATACTGTTAACGAATAAAAGCAGGAGTACTTAGACGTAGAAGAAGTGGCAGACCAACTCAACAAGTGGTTCGAATTGAACTTCACCGTTGTAAAGTCTTTCGTATTTTCTGGTAAATTCCCCAACGTTTTTATACCATGTGCCGAACAATGGCGTTACTTGCTCAGCCCTATAATATTTCCATTATTAAAATGGTGCCGTTCAGGAAATTAATTTTGGTCGCTTTGAGTCTGCAACTTTATTGCTAGGCAACCACTACTCAAAAATGCGTAACATTTTCACCTTAAAACCTATCGAGTAAATACAACGTTATTGTTATTATGTCGTATAAATCTTAGTCCTGCTGAGATTTCTAGTCAACCAAGAATATAACGATGGTATTCACTAAAGGAATAACATGGGTAAGCAAGTACTTACAGAAACTGCCAATATAAGAAAGGCAAAGCCAGAAAACCCAGAGTACGACGACATTAAGCAACACATGGTGGATGAAGCCATTGAGTTGATGGCTGAACAAGGCTTTGATAAGTTTCGTTTTGATCAATTAGCCAAACGTGTGGGAAGAAACCGTACAACGATTTATCGCTATTTTGATAGTAAGCAGGAGTTAATCACGGCGGTGATGAAAACGTTAATGGTCGAAATAACTGAAAATATCATCGAGGATACTGCTGGCACCAAAGAGACAACGCCTAATTCAATTACCGATAACCTCTATCAAGTTATTCACGCCATGCGTACAGAAGATCGATACCGAATCATTATGGATGCCCAAAACGTTGAGCAATTTTCAGAACTTGCAAAGGCAAATTTATCGAAAATAGCAACCATTATGCTATCAAAGTTTATGCTTGATTCTGATGCAGGACGCCTGTTACGCACGGATATTGATATGGATGAAGCTATTCATTGGCTGTTCCATCAAATTATCTCTTACGGCTTTTTAGGATTAAAGGGTGAAAGTGAAGGGGAGCAAAAGCAGTATTTATATCGCATGGTTGCTCCTGTATTATTTAATACGCAATAGACTTACATGCTTAGAAAGACCGGCGCCCGACAACTCTAATTTTTAGATCCATTGGTTGTGTGAAAGGTCGTGCAACAACCCTGGGTTTTGCACCTTTTGGCACAAGTTCAAAATCATAGTGGTTTACCCAGTAAGACACCATTTCCTGGGTAATTAGCGGCCCTATCATCGCCCCCGTACAGCGATGAGCTCCACTACCAAAGGCTAATACATGACGCTTTAGGTTGGATGTGCCTTTACCAAGAAAACGGGATGGATCAAACCTGGTAGGGTTAGGAAAGAGTTCTTCACTTAAATGATCACCAGAAATTTGAATTAATACCTCATCGCCCTTACGAATTGTGTAACCTGAAAATTGAAAGTCTTGTGTCGCATATCGAATTACTAGTGCTCCTGGGGGGGTAATACGCACAGTTTCTTGAAACGCAGCGCGTAAAAACTTTTGATCCATTGGATCAATATTACCGTCGGATTCTTGTGAAAGCTTTCGATATTCATCCCTTACTTTTTGCAAATGCTCTGGGTGACTTAACAATCGATATAAAAAGAATGCCGCGGCTGAAGCCACCGTATCATAGCCCGCCAGATACGCCATCAAAGGTACAATCTTTAAATCATCGTCTTCCCAACGGTCCGTACCTTCTGGCGAAGGGCAACTTAAATACTGTCCCACCATGGTTTCAGCAGCTAGTTCAGGGTCAGCGCGTACCCTGGCAACCAGCTTTAAGAAGTGCTCATTCATGCGCTTTTGCGCGGACTTGTAGGCCGGATTATTGAGCGCAAGCCACATAGGCACATGCCCGTAAGTGGCAAAAAATAAGGTGTGTATTACCCTAGATAGATCTTCTCTACTAAATGGAAAAGGCTCACGGTTAAGCAGTTGCGATAGCACCTGGACTGTTTGAGATTGAGCCTCTTTCAACGCATCAAAAGTATCGCCTGGTCGCCATTGACCTGTTTGTTGGCTTAAACACCCGATAATTTCATCACGCTTAGCACGTTCTAACTTTCTGTTTAGAAAATTACTATGCGCCTTTCGATATACCTTGTGTTGAGGGCCATCAAACGTCATCGGCAAGCGACTTTTTACGGCTTTTTGTAACACTTTCATGGACTTAGTGGTGCACAAGATATCGTCATTTTCCATCAATGCTATTGCAATGGGGCCACAAATACAGGTCATTTCAAACCCTAACATGCGGATACGAAATACATCGCCGTAAGTTTTACGAGTTTCAGCAAGAAAGGGGAGTACATCACCGGTAAATTGTTTAATGGGTCCAATAATCGGCGTGGACTTAATCAATGGTGGGCGTATTCCATTTCCTGCCCCAACCTTAACTCGAGTAGAAGCCCCTTCATCAAATGGACATTGATTTTCATTTATTGGATTTATTTTTTCCGCCTGCACGACCACTCACCTTCAAACTAAGAAATGAACCGGCAACATATTTGTTATTATGTTGCTACGACATAATTGATTAAATGTTGCATCTAGAATAGGCTTGTTAAAACATGTAGTCAACAAACAATTTGCCAATGAAATTATCGATAGGAAACCCTATGCAAATTGGAGGCTATTCTATGAACCAGTCAACATAAGGCTTACTGCAATGAAAATTCTTGTGACCGGCGCATTTGGAAATATTGGGTCAATGCTTCTAGGCAAGCTATTATCTCGGGGACATGAAATTACAGCGTTTGATTTAGAGAATGCTGCGAATAAAGAAGTTCAACAGCGATATAAACATGATATTGAAACAGCTTGGGGAGATATCTGTGATAAAGAGAGCATCAGACCTCACATAGAAAACAAAGATGCGATATTACATTTTGCTGCCCTGATTCCTCCAATGACAGAAACTCATCCCGACATAGCCGAAAGAATAAATATTGGCGGAACCCGAAATCTCTTAGAGCTTATCAATGAGAGTGATGCCAATCCTGTTGTCGTATTTACGTCTTCCTTTGCAGTGTGGGGCCACAACCAAAAGTCTCCGCCACCGAGGACTGTGAGCTGCCCTTTAGTGGCAACCGATAACTACTCGCGACATAAAATAGAATGCGAGAAAATGGTTAGATCTCAAAATAATCCCTGGGTTATTCTGCGTATTGGTGCCTGCTTTGATACCCGCAACCGCCACATTGAAAAACATTCGATTCGAATGATGTTGGATACCGAAGCCAATAGTCGTATCGAGTATATTCATCCAGCCGATGTGGCAACTGCAGCTGCAAACGCAATTGAAAGAAAAGAAGCCCATAATAAATTACATTTAATTGGCGGCGGAAAATCTTGTCAAATAACGCAAATGGATATGGTTAATACGCTTCTTGGAGCCGCGGGGTTTTCGTTAAAAGAAAAAGATTTTGGAAATAATCCGTTTTATAGTGATTGGATGGATACGTCCGAATCACAGCGCATTCTAGAATTTCAACATAATTCCTTTAGAGTACTTCGAGACGACCTTTTTGATTCTCTCAAATATATAAGACCCTTCGTGAGACCAATATCCGGGATTGCATCTTGGGGGTTCGTGAAGTGGGCTCGTTCTGGGTGAATAAGACTAGTTTTAGCTGCTTTAGATTGTGCAGGTGTTGGGGTCGAATTATTTCATTAATTTGGCCGAGTAACAGCCAACGAACCAAGGATCCTATTAAAAGTCCCATCAATCTTCATCGATTTTAGAACACCATTTATTTCTGTGAGTCTCGAAGCTAAAGGTGATTTTTTTGAAATTCCAAAGTAGAGTTCTGTTTCATAAATTGGTTTTTTAGCGAATTTAAGAGAATCAAACCCAGGCATTTCTTTTAGTAATGCCCTAGTTGAATTAAACACAGGAATAAAATCAATCCTTCCGCCCAATAGCATTCGGACACTTTGTATATCACTGATCGACGTTGTCACCTTAAAGTTGTATTTGATTATAGCTTCATCCCAAGAATGTCCGTAGTTGTATCCATTCACAACTTGAAAACTGTACCCCGAAAGATCCTTCCAATGATGCCATTCAAAAGCAGGAAAACGCATATTCGAATAGGTCAGCAATATAGTATCTTTATAGATGATATCAGTGAAAAGCATATACTTTTCACGCTTCTTGTTTTTGGATATCATCGGTATGAGATCAGCTTTACCGCGCCTCATATTTGTAAGAGCCCGCTTCCAGGGGACTGTTTGTAACGTTGAAACTAACCCCAGCCTATCCAACATCTCTTTTAAAAGATCAATTGCGACCCCTTCTGTAACCATTCCCTTTTTTTCATCTTTAGCAATCTCCCATGGTGGCCAATGTTCGACCACCACGGTTATTTCCTGATTTGCATAGGATTCAGATTTCCAGGTAAGCAACATAAATAGGTTAAAAATCAGAAAGTTGCGATGACGTATCATTTTTTAACTAGGCACTTTATGGTTTATTTCTAACAGTATAGCGCATTAAAAGAGCCAATTTATTCCTACTACGATAGTAACAATATTATATATTGCTACTATCGTTATTTGGGGGTTAACCAAAGACTTCACCTGCTGGCACGTTATTATTTATAGACCATAGCGGTGGAGTGGTTAGCCGCCCATTATGTCTGTGCAGGCCTGTGTTAATCGTAGCTTTGCCTCGTGTAAGTTATTATCGTCTAACGCTTGGTGTGCTTGATCTAACAGTTTAGTGCTATTTTTAACCGTGTTATCATTTAGCTCGTTTGCTTTGGCCGCGCTCTTAAGGGCTCTTTGGCTCTGAAGGATTAGCCGTTGAGTATCACTTATATCAGCTTTAATCCCAGAGGATTCCACAGTATGAGGGGCGTAGTGGATAGTGTTTTTTATGCGTTTTGCAGCCTGACAACTAGCATCACGGGCAATAAATTCGTAACCCTGGCTATATCCGTACTTAGTCACGCCACCTGAAAGAGGCTTAACCAGGAAGTCGATAACGTTATCGACAGATTGTTCAAGCGGTCCAGGGAGTTCGGGTAGAAAAAAGTCCGGTGACTTTGCTAGAAATCTCACTAGCGCTCTTCTCGCTGGGGAACTCCCCATGATGATGGTACCATCCGGAGCGGTGTACATCGCGCCAATATTTTCTTCAAGCACATTGGTACCATTGATAAACTTACCCGATTTTCGATCATATAATCCGTTATTCAAGGCAATCGGCAACAAGATACTAGTACCGTTTAAATTGATTGAAAGCCCATAGCCAGAATGAATCATAATGCCGTTTTGGCCTATGCTAGCCAAATCCAGATTTTGCGCGCCTAATGATATTGCTCTATCCGGTATTACTATTCCGCTAATTTTTTCTAATGCGTTCTTTAGAGCGGGTAGAATGATGTTGGCAACGTTCAGCAATCTCCCACCAATAAAACTAGAATTTAGGTCTGCTGACCATTCAATCGTTGCAGATGTACGGGCAGTATTTTCCTGTATCTTGTAAATAGTGGTTAGTGTTGGGTAATAAATTTCAGCGCCGACTTCTGAAGAAACTGCTAGGGACGCCACTGCAGCTTCGCCAACGTCGAGGGTCCATGAACGATTACAATCTCTATCTATAGCTATAGCAGATCCAAAATTATCTGTCGTGTAAACACGTAGACCATCGGCACTTACCGCTGGTGTTGATGTGGTTCCACCGCCGAACGATTCAGAGCAAGCAAAGTTGAAGCTGACAGCGTCAACGCCTTCATTAACGCTGCGTGTCAAGTCTATTCGATAAAGAGCGCCTAACTCTGAAACCCCATCGATCGTACCATCGGCTTGGTCCGTATCTGTAGAAGCAACCCACAAGGAATTTGTATTTGGATCAACGCTAATTTGATTGCCTATAACTGCTCCACCCCCCAACACCGCTTTGAATGCAGCCTGAGTACCCTCGGAGGCATCTAATTCGATACCGTCTTGTGCAAACAAATCAGTTATTACTGAGGTAATAGTATCTTGGATTTTCTTAGCCTGATCAGCTGAAAATCCACTGTCGGGCGAGCCTTTCACGTTGTCTCCGCCAGCAGCAGGTGACCCTGGCATTAATATGCCCCCTAAGCGTTTACCTGTTTTTCTATCTAAGGCCGTCACGTCGCCGCTGATATCAGCAATTAGGATCGCATCTACTGCAGGATGATAAGTGATACCAAAGATGCGATGGGGCTTTGCAAGTGTTTCTCGTAGAGGTTCATCCGAATCGTATGCTAGTGCTTGCAGTATGGACTCTGGATTTATTGATACCGTCCACAAGATATTTCCATCCTCATCTGCAGCATAAGCTTTAAAGTACGTTGCGCCATAAACGGCTTCCTTTCCTATTTCTGGGTTATTCAATACGATAGGTGAAGCCCCTTGGCCATAAGTTGCTTTGAATATCCTTGTCTCTCCAGAGGGGTAAGTAATAACCTCATCGCCCACTAGATCACGGGTCACTGCAAAATGGCGTTCTCCGTTCGGTGCTAGCTTAATTAACATATTCTGGCCGTTGTCAGTTGGAGATGCAGGGATAAAATATGAACTACCGTCCGCTCCAAATACAGGGCTCTCTGTAACCATTGCATTAGATTCTGCATTCCAAGTCTGCTCAAAAACGGGGGCGAATACGATATTGACTTCATCGGTCGAACGAACCCCCCCGTGAATTGTTATGAAATGGTCTCCCTCTGGTAGGACAGGGTGGTTTTGCTCAACGTCTGAGGCTAACCTTACGCCTTTAGGTGACCAGGCGGTTAGAGGAGTAACGTTATACTTTTTTGCTAGGTTGTCACCCAAATGCGTACTGCCGGTTTTATAGTGCTCTACACGGTTGTTAATATCGAAAGGGCTTGCGCTCCCAATGGCAGGGATTGTCGACATTACAGATATTATTAGTGAGCGTAGTAATCGGTTTTTTGATCTGTACGCATTAGAAAGCGGGGTAGTTATTATTAGATTATTCATTTCGCATTCCCAATTAATTAGATAGTTAATGTGACTTCGTAGTGAGCCACTAATTTGGGAATCTATCGTTGCGCAGGAATAATATCTACGGACACTTTAATTAACTAACGCTTCTTTGCACTTCTTTACACTCCAAGCCCCTTTGCTTACGTTTAATTTGTTAAAGTGTTACTAGCTACTAATAGCGTATGGAATGCTATGCTGTTAGTTCTACCTAACTGTAATGTGGAACGGCTTCATGGGTAATCAAATTCTCTTAGTTGACGATGATATTGTATTCAACGACTTGGTAAGAGAATATCTTGAAAATGAGGGTTTTACCGTACATTCTGCCTATGATGGCGATGAAGCTATTAAAACCTATCATAAGCAACCCGTAGATATAATCATTCTAGATGTCATGATGCCTAACAAGAATGGTTTTGATACGCTTAAAGTATTGAGGAAAATAGGAGGCACCCCTGTGCTTATGCTAACCGCTAAGGGAGACGACCTTGATCGTATTCTAGGACTTGAGCTTGGTGCAGACGACTATCTATCGAAACCGTGTAACCTGCGTGAGCTTACTGCCCGCATAAAAGCCATCCTACGGAGAGTTTCTAACAACGAATTTAATGGCGTACCAACCCCAAATACGCTTGTTTTTGAGGATATTAAACTTGATCTTGGCGCACAAAATGTTTGGTTGAATGATGAACTTAACTCTTTTACATCGACAGAGTTCTTATTGCTAAAAATTTTAGTAGAGAAGGCTGGGCAGGTAGTGGAGAAGGAGCTTCTCTCGAAGAAAGTTCTAGGTCGTAGTGTGAATCCCATGGATAGAAGCTTGGATGTGCATATTGGTAATATTCGTAAAAAACTTGGCCCTAAAAAAAATGGCATGCAACGAATAAAAACTGCAAGGGGGAAAGGCTACTTTTACGTTAATGAGCAACAAAGTTAAAGGTCGAATATGCAGGGATTTTTTTGGCGCCTCTTTATAGGCTATTGGATCGTCATAGTGTTATCGGCGTTGTTTACGATTGTAATCTTATCGGTAACGACCTCATCTGAAATTTCTAGAGAGCAATACCGGGATAGGCTTCTTGACATCACTGCAAATGAACTTAAAAGTATAAATTTGACGCTAGACAAGGAGTCATTAGAAGAAATATTTCAGAACGCTCCGGAGTTTCAGGGTTTTTACGAGGTATTTATCATTGACTCAAACAATGAAGAAATTAGAAATCGAAAACTTCCTCTATTTACTCGGATACTATTACATAGATTGGGTAAGGCAGATCCAGAAGAAAGAATTTCATCTTTCGACCCGCGTATAAACTATCGTTATATTCAATCAGCTGATGGGGAGCGTTATCTTATTTTGGGAAGATTAAATATTTTGGTTCTTGGTGAGCTGCTATTAAGGCCTGGCGGACGTTTTGTGCTTGTTTTGTCAGGCATTTTCTTGAGTGGAATATTATCCTATTTGTTAGCACGTTTTATTATGCAACCCGTATCAAAACTTCAGCATGCGGGCAGGCAAATTGCCAGAGGAAATCTAAACGTAAGAATAAGTGATGATTTTCAAAGCCGTAAAGATGGATTGGCAGAGTTAGCAAGAGATTTTGATTTAATGGCTGATAAGGTGGACCTGTTAATTGGAAATCAAGAGCGATTGGTGGCGGACGTTTCTCATGAACTTCGATCGCCATTAGCTAGATTGCAAGCGAGTGTATCCTTAGCCCGGCAAAAAGCGGATGGTATTACTAGTAATGAATTAGATAGGATTGAAAAAGAAAGTGAGGCGCTTTCGGATCTAATTGGCCAAATTCTCACATATTCTACATTGAACTCACACAATCAGATAACCTTTGAAACAACTGATATTGTGGATCTAGTTCGTACGATTTTTGAAGATGCGAAATATGAAGGTTCTATTCAAAAGAAAAATGTCGTTTTTAGAACAACTATTGATAGCCTAATAACCAAAGTAAACAATAATCTTATCCACAGTGCTATTGAAAATATTGTTCGCAATGCCATTAACTATACTCCTTCCGGGAAAACAATATTTATTGAATTAAAATTAGGAGCTCATTCAAAGTCTAATAAAGAAGCATTCTTCTTAACGGTAGAAGATCAAGGGCGAGGAGTGCCAGAATTAGAGTTAGAACGTATTTTTAACCCTTTTTATCGGGTGGATGGATCTCGCAATAGCTCTAGTGGAGGAGGGGGGATAGGCTTAGCGATTGCTTACAGGTCGACCAAAATTCACGGTGGTGAAATCTACGCTGAAAACACCTTGCCAGAAGGCTTAAGGGTAAGCCTATGCATACCCATCTTTAATAATAGCCTTCAGGCAGGTAGTGACTAGAAAGTTATACTCAATTATTTACCTTGATCAAGTATTACTTCGTGGGTCCAGGTTTTCATGCGTCGGTATACTTCTGGTTGGATGAAGCTAATATGAGCCATTATGCCACGTAGTATATGAATGGCGTTGAAGGGAGAGGCTACCTGAGTTACGCCATAGCCCTTATCGTATTGTGTTAGCTTGTCCACGCCGGGTATTGGAAATAGAGCCTTTCCAACGATTGGAATCTGTGCAATTTCAGCCATAGCAACGGTGCTAAGGTTGGGTACAATGCCATCATTCAGTCCTGCTGCAATTGCGACTGGCTTAGCTGTTGAAAATTCAGGAGGGTTTCTAAAGTAGTGTGCAAAATTAATCGCATCGCAATAGTCCAATTCATGCTGTATTGCGGATTTTAGGATCATGGCCTCTGCACCGGTAGCATCCTTAGGGATCAATCGACTAAACATACCGCTCCAAAGGGTTGAGTTGGATAAAATGTTTGTGATGCCTACCCCTGATACATGAAGGAATGCTCCTCTCAAACCTGGGGCCAACGACACAAATGTCGATCCTAGAACCCCGCCAAGAGAGGTTCCTTGATAGAAAATATTCTCAGTATCGATCTCAGGTAAATATTTTTTGTTGGACCCATTGCTGGAAAACCAATGTCTGTGTTTATTATGTTTTGGGGTTTGTATTGCAGCTATACTGGATTTTACAGCCTTAAAAAGGGACATGAAATCAAGAGGAGACTGAGCCATCATTCCTAATTGAAGTGGGACGTGTTTTGAATTAAGTCGAGTTAAAACATGGCCTCCGTCTTGATGAATACGCGACCCATGATTTGGGTGGTTTATGGAAATTGTGGCAATACCCATCGTCGCATTTACAATAGAAACGAGAAAATCTGTTTTCTTAGATGCAGTCAATCCATGACCATAGATCGCTATTGGTACCTTATCACTATGAGAAACCCGAGGTAGGGTAAGCCTAAATCGTATCCAATTTTCTTTTACTTTTGATGCATCAAAATCGATCCCACCATCTTCGTTGCGAAAATCGTGTACGAGAACCTCTCCATGCACTTTTTCGCCAATCCTACCTATGCTAGGAAATTTTATTCTTACCTTTCTAACAGGGTGATCTTTTTCGTAAACAAACTTTCCAAGCGCTTTCATTGGTTCAGTGACTTCCTGCTCACTACGAATCGTAAAAAACGTAGCGGAAATCAAATTCTTTCGATCGATACCAGCGTACTCCAAAAATTTTAGTGTTGGCTCGAAATAGTTGGCTAGACGGGAACCGTCATTACTTATCGCTTCGAGAAAACCTTTTGTAGGTGTGTAATTCGATTTCTGAGCTGTTTTAAGCTGCTTTGTTAGTGCTACAACATAGCGCTCCTTGAACCTCCAGCGAGCTCGCGGATAGATTTCTACTATTTGCGATTTCCCTGATACACGTCTCGATCTAGCATATTCATTTATTATTACCCTAATAGGCACTTCTTCCCCAGTATCCAAATTGAATGCCACAACACTGGTCCCTCCACACTTGGGCAATGTCGATAGGTCTGGAGTGTGAGGTAACTCGAATAATACGCTCGTAGCGGCGGAAAACCCGTCAGAACCGTTAAAAACAGTCTGTGGAGTTAATGAGGAAGGTATATCTTTAAGTAACTTTGCAGGGATCATGCCCACTGGAAAATGCAATCTTAATCCCGTAGCACTACTACTGTCAGGGGTGGTATAGATATCTGATGGATAGGGTAGTGCAGGTGTTTCTCCAGAAACAGGGTGGCGTGGACGACCTAAGGGGCCAAAAAACTGAGAGGCGGTGTTTGATATAACTGGTGGTAAGGAAAAGATGAAAATGCTTGGCAATTGGATTCGGAAAAATCGAATGAAGGTTAACATGTGTTTCCTTTATTATTGTTTCGGGCAATGTATAAAAAATAGGCTTGCATTTGATTGGCTTAATTGACTTCTGAGAAAGGCTTTAAAGCATGTTGCTTTTAATCTGTGCACCTGAACTTCGTGCGTATTATTCAAATAATAGAAAGAACAACTGTGTTTAGGGAACGAAAACGCCCTAGATTTGAAGAGTATTATCAGGTCGAAAACATTATCCTCTGGGTCACTTAAAGATCAGATAATATTTTCTATGGGGGAAAGCCAAAGCAACACTACTTTGATCACGATAAAGTAGAAATCGTAAGGTTTATGAATAGCACTGGTGGTTAAAAGGAATGTCAACATCGAAACAGCTAGGGCACTCTAGCTGCTATTGGCTACCTTGAAGGAAGTGAATTGATAAGTTGCTCAACAAATGGGTCGATTTGTTGAAAGACAAAGTTTAGCGTGTTTTGCATTCTGGTTTCATCGAAATAGGGTAGTGATATAACCAATGAAGCCAAGCCGTGTCCAAATGCCCATAGTGAGTCCGTGGCTGCACTATTTTCTATCGTGCTTTTTAACACGGGTAATCCATAAGACTCGGCCTTTTCACCCAGAGAAGCAAATACTCGCCAGCGTCGGTTGGTGCTGGAATCATCGAGAATTACTGATTTTGGCGGGTGGTCTGTGGTCATAAGTTTATATAATTCAGGTTCAGTTAAGGCAAAGTTAAGGTAAGCATGTGCAAAAGCCTTCAAGTATTCACGCAAGTCTTTTCCGTCTACTTCGGAAAGCCTTTCTTCCATTAAACAAAAGCCCATATCAACGAGACTCGCAAAAACATTCTCTTTGTCTTTAAAATATCGGTAAAGGGAAGAGGGCGAAAATTCAGCACACGCAGCAAGCTTGCGCATGCTGAAATTCTGATAACCTGTACTACGATAAAGTTCGATAGCATTGCGTAAGAGCTGCTCGCGAACAATTTGTTTTTCTTCCGGTTTTCTTGCACGAATGCCAGAGACTTTTTTTCTAGCTGCTACTGATTTTTTTGTCATTAGTCCAATTTTATTGGTTGGGCTGCCTTTGCATTCTTATTCTGGAGTTTATTAAGCTTTTTTTCATGTTTGTTTAATAATTTGGGGCGCACTTCGGGCCGACTGTATGGGCATTTTGAAGCACAAATCCCGCAACCGTTATTGTCTAAGAAATACGGCAAACATTTATCAAAATTCACGTAATATTTTTCAACACCACGCACCATTTGTTTTTCACTTGAAAGCGCATCAACAGGGCACTCTCGTACACAGATCTGGCAATTTACACAGAAATCTTCTGAGCCAAAGTCTATTTTTCCATCAAGAACAAGATCTGCATTGGTTAACACCGCTCCCAATCGAAGGGAAGAGCCGTATTCTTTCGAAATAAGCGAGCCGTGCTTTCCTAGGTTTCCTAAACCCGCCTGTGCAGCAGCTGGTATCAATAAAAAACGACCCGCTCTGGGGCCGGCGTGCCCCCAGCCATGGTAACCGTTTTGCAACAGGAAATCACCAGCGGACAGCGCAGATTCAGTGCCCCGGTTGTATTGTTTCATAGCTTCAGTCGCTGCGGGTAGCTCTGGAGCAACCCCAAAGTGCTCATAATCCATTTCAACACCGATTACGATTAAGCGAGCATCAAGGTTCCCTTTGGTATCGTAAGCCCACGAAGGTAACTCTGTGTTATCAAAGATCCAATCTTCTTTCATTTCAGTAATACCTACAATATCGCCGCCAGCTTCCTTAGCTACCTTTTTTACTGCAGATGAGAGTTCTGTTTTGGTTAACATCTTGGGGGGGGAGAGCGGGGGCTGGGTGTATTGTTTCTTTTCTCTCTGTGCCAGCCCATGGGTGTGCAGATGATCAGTGAATTTAACCGTACCTTTCATTCCACTAGTGATTAAGAATAACCTCTGGAGCTTACCAAAGGGGGTTTCATCATCTGCGGTCCACAGTATGCGGAAAGGTCTTCGCTTTTTATCTTCACCTAATCCGTTAATTTTATTGCCAGATGCACCAGGATGTAGAGCTCGGTATATTGGTGAGGTTATATACCCACTATCCGTTTGCTTCCCTTCTATTAGGGGGGACGATACAGCAATCATTCTTTTCGTAAAACGAACGAAGGTAGGGGATTCCATAACCTGGTTTCGCCAAGACAGTAGCAGATCCTTAAGATGTAACATTCGATTTCTCCCATTTGTTTCGCAATAAGCGAACGGTGTGCGCTTAAATATATGTGAAAAGAGAATTATTGCAACTAGATTTTTAGTAGTTCACCAACAAGAAATTAATTTAGTTCATATCATAAGGGGCTGGTCATGGTTTATCGTTTAGCTGAAAATCGTTCGAAAATGTTTAATACTGCCAACCAAACAATAATAGAGCGCTTCCTATTCAAAAAAAAGGGGGCGTATTATGAATCATAGATAGCAAAGAATGCGTAGATGCCAGAAAGTGAAAGTATTGAAAATTAGATAGTAGTGTTCAATTACAAAAAGGTAATAAACACCTATTTACCAAATTTAACTGATTGAAAAGTAAAGAAATGACTGCGGCTATCTTATAAGAACAACGTTCCTTATATTTACTGCTTTTATACTTGAACACATCTATGTTTAAATAGGGAAGCACTACAGAATAATTGCCATAGGTGTTGTTTATGTACTTGCGAGTAACGCGATCACATTTTCTACTGTGCACCATATTATTGTTGTTTTCATATGGGCTTCATGCCAATGAAAGAGACGAATACAGTATAGAAGACTTATTCAACATACCTTTGGATGAGTTATTAAAGATTAAAGTTACTACTGCATCGGACATTGATGAATCTCTAAAAAATGCTCCCGGAGCAATGGTAATTGTTACTGCTTCTGAAATTGCTGAACGAGGCTATCAGCGATTTGGCGAAATCTTTAATGATTTACCTGGTTTTGATGTGACTCTGCAATATCCTCAAACCTTCTTTTATCAACGCGGATTTCGTAATTCTAATAATCAGCGTACATTATTTCTAATTAACGATGTTGAAGCAGGGCTTTTATGGAACCAAGGGGGCAGTTTTCTCGGCCAATTACCAATATCTCGCATCGAGAGAGTTGAAATATTATACGGGCCAGTAAGCGCAGTGCATGGAGCCAATGCATTTTTAGGCGTGGTGAATATTATCACCAAAGATGCGAAAAACAATAACTCGGATGGTGATAGTCTGCACGCTCAAATTGATTATGGTAGTTATAATACCAAAGTATTGGAGCTTGGGGGGGGTGGAAAACATGGAGCTCTTAGCTACAACTTAAACGGTCGTTGGCTCGAAAGCAATGGGCCAAGTTTATCTGACTATCCTAAGGAATTTGGTTATACAGATGAGAGCTGGTTACAAAATAGTGACATTTGGGGGCCAATGCTGCAGCAAAAAAACAACAATGAAGCTCTTGATGAATTTCATTCACCTAAAGAAACCATTTCGTTGCTTGTGGATGCCCAGCTTTATAACTGGAAGCTGGGACTTACTTATTGGGATAACCTAAATACAGCAAATTATGGTTTAGTATATTCGTTTGATCATTCTAACCCCAATGCTGCATGGGCATCTAACTCCAAGCAGTTGTATTTAACAAATACGATGCAAGCCAGCACTAATACCTTGATTAATAGTCGCTTATTGTGGCGAAGCTCAGGGCTAAATGGTGAATTTATCGAAGCATTTCCTGATGCTGATAACCCTAATTATTCTTATATTAGCTTTTCTTCTTGGCGTTTGGAA
Source organism: uncultured Gammaproteobacteria bacterium (assembly GCA_913063125.1). Lineage (GTDB taxonomy): Bacteria > Pseudomonadota > Gammaproteobacteria > Pseudomonadales > Ketobacteraceae > 42-54-T18. The sequence continues at coordinate 19,574 of CAJXZM010000101.1, forward strand.
AATACGGCATGGTCTTTTCATCAGGACTTCGATATAAAACTTACCCCCCAATGGCAACTTCAAACAGGTTATCAAGTTGAACGTAAAAAATTATCACGAAACTACGATACTTGTTCTTATTGGTCTGGTGGTTTCTGTTCAAGTGCAGTAGAGGGTGATGATGGGCCTCACGGCTTAGGGGCTGGTATTGGTCATAGTACAGATGCCCACTACACAGCTTCATCACAACCTCTGCACGATATGCCCTCTGCCAATCTTACTGATGTGAATAGTAGAGGTTTGTACCTACAGACTATTTTCAATGAATCAGTCTACCGCTTAAATTTTGGTGTGCGTTATGATGATACGAGCCTGTGGGGTAATGTACTTAGCCCTCGTTTGGCTGGAATTTACCAAGCTAATGAAATTAATACAATTAAACTGATTTACGGAGAAGCTTTTCAAGAACCTCCTGCTAAATTAATCTGGGGAGGGTTTAGTGGCAGAAAAGCTAACCCAGATTTGGAGCCAGAAAAGGCGAAAAACGTTGAGTTGATCTGGATTAATCAGTCAAACCATTTTATTCACGATATGTCATTATTTGTTTCGTATTATGACAATGTCATCGTGGTTGATGAGCTTGCACGTAATATTGGTAGCAAGCGAATTCATGGTTTTGAGTATCGAGGGCGATTCGAATATGACGATGTTCTGGGTAAACCACTTAAAGGTTATCTTTATTACACCTATACCGATGGCACGGATCAAGTCAGTTATGATCATAACGCTAGTCAATGGGTAAAGCAGGATACAAAATTAGGGGATATCGCTAAGCATAAGCTAAATCTCGGTGGAGACGTGACCCTAAATTCTAATTGGATGTTTAATATTCGCCTTCGTTTTATTGGTAAACGTGAATTGTTTTCACGCAATACGTTAAGCCAACAAAATATTTCAATATCAAGTGTTACACTTTTTGATACATCATTACGCTGGAATGCAAATCGAAACGTTAATTTTACATTGGCTGTAAATAATGTATTTGATAGAGGCTATTATTATCCTGGTAAGGATAGTGCAGACTCAGGTGATAACCTTGAGCAGCGAGCAGGGGGGTTCTTCAATTCATTAATCCCAGCCGAAGGTCGTTCACTACATCTTGCGCTTCGTTATAATTTTAATTAGTTGATATTATGAACAAGCCTCTTCAACACTATGCACAAACAAATGATGCAAAAAACTTCGCGTTGAAGGAGTAAGATACTCCTGTAATCTGGCGCATATTTTCTTCAGTGTCGATCGTCTTTTGTTCAAAGGAAACGGTGTTCGTTTCATTTAGATCTTTCTTAAAGACTCGACCGTGTGACGATTGTCTACTATCTTCTGAAAATTTAACTCTTTTGAGCAAAATTCTTCATATACAACATAAGGTCTAGACCGGTCTCCTCACCCCGTTGGATTTTTGTCATCAGACCAGGCCCGGGGATTGCGGATATATTGCGAGCATGTACTTCTTCACCGCAGCATTGGCAGGTCATTTTGGGTTTTGTTTTTTGCCCGCAGCTCTTATGAATATACTCAATAGGCGTACCATCCTCATCGGATTCCCATTTATCACCCCATTGCGTAATGGCTATCAATATGGGGTGAAGATCCAATCCTTTTTCCGTGAGCTTGTATTCATAGCGTTTTTGCGACTCGTCATAGAGGTCTTTATATAGAAT
>CAJXZM010000102.1 GCA_913063125.1 uncultured Gammaproteobacteria bacterium
AAATAAAAGTATGGTACGTTAAAAAGGTTAAAAAAACGTCTATAGTTTTATTAAGAAGAAATTTAGGTTAGGTATTTATTATTTGATACTTATATCGGGCGTTAGGGGTTGATGGTGTTTTTAAAAAGAGTAATCGGTTTTACCTTAATCGAATTAATGGTAGTGATTTCCATTGTGGGTATTCTTGCAGCGGTAGCGCTCCCTAGAATGATGGACACTCACGACAACGCTCATCGTGCCGTTGTTGAAGGTACGGGCGGTGCATTGGCGTCTGCTGTAGTAATGGCAAGAAGTCAGTGGATAGCCAACGGAAATAATACGGAAGTGGATGGTGTTGATGGATTTGGTATCGACAACGTCGCAACCAGTTCTGACGGATGGCCAACCGATGCGGGCCAGGGAAGTGGGTCTAATCACAGTAATGTGATGGCCAGTGCAGATAGGTGCGTGAGGGTGTGGGGGGCTCTGTTGGTTGCCAATGCTCCTCAGGCAGGGTCAACAGCCTCAGAAGGGGTAGATTATTTGGCGGATACTATTAGCGGTAGTTGTCGGTTTCGATATCAAAACGCTGAAGGTAACGACAACATTATTTATGACGCTCGAACGGGCGAAGTGATTACTAATATTTAAATTCCGATTTCTGAATAAGTGGTAAAGGGCAGATTATGAAAATGATAAAAAAACAACAAAGTGGTTTTACCTTAATTGAATTGATTATGGTAATTGTGATACTGGGGATTTTATCCGCGTTTGCATTGCCTAAATTTGCGGATTTGGGTTCGGATGCAAGAGAGGCAGCGTTAGATGGTGGGATGGGGGCCGTAACATCGGCAGCAGCCATTGCGCATGCAAGATGGATTGTTGATGGCTCTACCGCGAGCGCAAGCGTAACGTTGGAGACTACGGTCGTGACTATGAGTGCTACTGGTTATCCAACTGCTGATGCGGATGGTATTGGGGCTGCAGCTCAATTGGCTGCAGCGGATTATACGATTGGTGTTGCTGGACTTATTTCTTTGACAGGCGCACCAACCATCGCAACGTGCTCTTTTGTTTATAGTACTGTGACGGGGTCTGCGGGAACCAGGCTAATAGGGGGTTGTTAATACGTTCGTGTAGAAGATTTTTTTATGCAGCGAAATAACGTTACTTATAAAGAATATGATTCTTTTTCTGCATATTGTGCAGTAAAAAACGGTGGCTTCACCATGATCGAATTGATCATGGTGATAGTCGTTCTGGGGATATTGGCCGCAAGCGCATCCAGTCTATTTAGTTCAAAGTCTGCCTACGTTACGTTTATTGCAAGAGATCAACTTATCTCTATGTCATTGCTTGCGCAGCAGGCCGCGTTAGCTCAGCAGAATACCACAATTGTTTTATGTGTTTTACAATCATCGGACGACTGGACGTTTGAAGTGCGTGAAACTAGCTGTGGCGGGACGATTTATGTGGAATCCGTTGTTGAACGAGAAAATGCATCGTTACTCCAAAATTCTGCAGCCTTTTCAAGCCCGCAAACATTCACCTATGATAGTGCCGCCAGTTTGGTTTCAGGTAATAATGTTGTTTTTCTTTTTGATGGAGATAGTGACGAGAAGGTTTGTTTAGCATCGTCGGGTTATGCTTATAGTGGGGCGTGCCAGTTATGAGAAACAAAGGCTCTGATAATTTACACGGATTTACACTCATTGAGCTAATAATCACTATTGTTGTTATATCCATAGCGCTAGCGGCAATGTTAGGCGTATTTAGCAGTTCAATGTCTCGTAGTGCAGATCCACTGTGGCAAAATAAGGCGATTAAGCTAGCGCAACTGTATCTTGATGAGGTGTTGAGTAAAAAGTACGATGAGAATACCCCGGTAGGGGGTGTTCCGGCGGCAGGAAGTGGGGGCGGCGCTCCGGTGCTTACCGCTTGCGGATCGTTAGGTCCTGAAGCGGGAGAGGCTCGAGCGACCTATGATGATGTTGATGATTATGATGGATTAACGGATAGTCCTCCTGTCGCTGTAAATGGAGCGTTGGATGGCAGTTACGGAAATTATGCCGTGAGTGTTGTGGTGATTTGTGATGGAACAGAAGCATCGGTTAATGGAAATCAACACGCGAAAAAAATTACGGTTACAGTAACGCCTCCAGCGCAAGGAGCGATGGATTTTTATACGTACAAGGGGAATTATTGATGCGCCTTGTAAATGAAAAATACCATATACCAATGCGGTTTTCTGGTTTTACGTTAATTGAAATGATTATTGTTATTGTAGTGCTGGGGATTCTATCGGTGGGTTCTGTAGGCTTTATTAGCCAAACGGCTCAAGGTGTTATTGATGCTGGAGAACGTCAACGGGTTGCCTCTATTGGTCTTGTTGCAATGGAAAAAATGTCGAGAGAAATACGGCAGGCATTGCCAAACAGTATTCGTGTTGATGGTACTAATGAGTGTATTGAATTTGTACCTATTGCGGGTGGCTCGGAATATACATCGATACCCATATTAACGGCATCGACAACTATTACAGCAATAAGAACAGGGTATGCGGGATCTTTAAATACGACGTACGACCGGGTAGCTGTGTTTCCTACTATTTTGTCTGAGGTTTACGGTGGGGCAGGACCTGCTCGTGGTCCAATATCTCCTTTAATTGCTACGTTGCCATCAGCGACACCGATAGAAACGATTACGTTAAGTTCGAATCATCAATTTCCATCGGACTCACCAGAGCGTCGGATGTTTATTGTAAAAGACCCCGTGTCATTTTGCTATGGGGCGGGTTATTTATATCGCTATAAGAATTATGGATTTCAAACAAATATAGGAACCAGTAGGCCAGCGACGTTTGCTTCAGGAAGGGAGGTGATTGCGAGCAATCTATCCGGTGCAACGTTTACGTACGTCCCCGCAAGTTTGTCACGAAATGGCGTAGTAAAAATAAATGTGGCATTGATTGATGGTGGTGAAACCCAAGCTCTGGATTATGAGGTGATTATTCGCAATGTCCCTTAATACTTACATCTTTATCCATCATAAAAAACAAGCGGGTTTTGGTTTGCCTGTTGCAATCTTTATTATCACCGTGTTGGCAATGGTTGCTGCAGGTATTAGTAAGCTCGGCGAGTCGTCCGCGGTTGCTTTTGGGCAAGATATTCATTCTATTAGGGCATTTTATGCTGCGGAATCTGGCGCACAAATTGGTTTGGCACGGTTATTCGCTGTTGTATCTCCCACAGTGCCAGTAGATCAGCTTTGTGACCCTAGTGTTAACATATATTCAGATCACACAGGCTTGGAGGGGTTAAATAAATGTGAAGTAGATGTGGTCTGTTCGAGTGTAACAAATTCACCAGACACGTATTATACGTTAGTAAGTACCGCAACTTGTGGCTCTGGTATTGATGCTGCGCAGCGTATTGTTGAAGTTAAGGCGAAAAGCTAATGAATATTCAACGTATTTTATTGCTAGTATGTTTAGGTTTTATTGTCACCGCTCAAAGTTTGCATGCGGCAACGTGCGATACCGTTTGGCCTGCAGATTTATCCAGTAATCATGGTGTCACCCTCGATGGTTTGACGTTTCTTGGCGGGAGTTCGCTTTCTCATACGGGAGGGACCACTAATTTTTCAGCGACAGATTACCATTACACCACGGCAAATATTACGGGTGGTGATCTAAATGCTACTGGTGGGGCAAGCACTCGTTTATTTTTTAATGGCAGTGTATCAATTTCTGGGCAAGCAGATATAAATTACCCAGGGGATCCTGAGGACATGGTGATTTTTATTAATGGCTCCTTAACCGTGACGGGACAGGCTGATATTAATGCCGTTATTTACGTTACAGGAGCGGTTAGCCTTTCTGGTCAAGCTGATATTACCGGTGCTGTCACGGCGTTGGGTGGGGGCAGTCAATCCGGTCAAGCTGCGGTTGTTTATGATAGTGATGCCATTGATTTAATTGATATGGGCCAGACGTGTAGTAATACTGCGTCTTATACTGCTCCTGCTTTATATTATGGTGGCCCGGCCTGTGGTTCAACCAATCAGGTTGTTGTCGCTTTTGAAAATAGCGATGATAAACAAGTGTTAGACAATTCAAGTGTAACCAATACTGGAAATTATCAGGTCAGTCTTGTGGGCGGAGGCAGTGTATCTGTGAGTTCGGTTGCCTATAGTTCAGGCAGTAACATGGCAACGTTGACGTTAGGGTCTAGTATGGGAAGCCTAAGTCAATATCAAGTGTCGGTGTCAAACATCCAAGATACTGATGGGCGAACCATTAATGCAAGTAGTGATACATTTCGGTTTTATGATAACTCAGGGCTAGTGGGAGAGTATTATCAGAATGACGCGTTAAGCGGCACCGCCACTGTAAGTTTTGATGCAACGGTTGATAAAAGTTACTCCCCCCTCTGGTGGCTTTTTGGCTGGCATGGGGGGCCATGGCCGTTTAGTGACAGTGTTGATGAGTTTTCCATTCGATGGGAGGGATGGGTAAAGCCGTCATCTACAGGTAGTTATCAATTTCAAACACAATCAGATGACGGTGTTCGTCTTTGGGTAGATGATGTTAATGGCTCAAAAATCATTGATAATTGGACAGCACATTCTCAGGTGACGGATACCGCAAGTGCCATGTCGCTTACCGCCGATACTTATTATCCCATCAAACTTGAATATAATAATCAGGAAAGCTGTGTATGGATTTTCTGTAGTCAATCCGACGGTGAAATGCATTTGCGTTGGATTACACCAAGCTCAACGAATCAAGTGATACCATCGGGGAATTTATCAACGTGTGTTGGAGCTGCAACCAATTCATTGGACCACTTTAGAATATATCATGGTGGTAGTGGCGTTACCTGTGAGGCTGAATCTGTAACCATTGAAGCGTGGGGGACTGATGGGAGCTTAATGACGGGCTATACGGGATCGATAACACTATCGGCTTTAACTGTTCCAGGGGCAACCGGAAATGGTGATTGGTTAACCAGTGGAACTGAACATGGCACCTTAACACCAACAGGAAGTGATGCTGGTACGGCAACGTATACATTTGATGCTGCTGATATGGGTATTGTTGTGCTAAATCTTAAAGATACTCACGTAGAGACAGTAAATATTAATGTTTCTGATAGTGGTGTGAGTGAATCCGGGTCTTATGATAATGATTTGGTTTTTAGTAATGTTGGATTTCGATTTCTTGTGAATGATGCGGCTGTAGATATTCCAACACAAATCGCGGGCCAGAATTTTAATGTGTCTCCTAATACCGTTGCACTTCAAGCCATTAAAACCAATGATAGCACTGGCGCCTGCGAAGCATTTCTAACAAATAGCCAAAGTATTAACATGGCGTATGAATGTGTCACGCCCGCAACCTGTAAGTTGGCCCCGGTTACAATTGGCGGGGTCGCCATCGGTGATAATGGTAGTGGTTCGGTTGTGGACTATAACAATATCAGTATGGATTTTGGAGATGCCTCGCAGAATAAGGCAGAAATCACTGTGAATTATCCTGATGCGGGACAAATTAGGCTGCACGCGCAATTGCAGTTACAAGATGAAAACGGTACTGATACAACGTTAATGTCCGGGTCGAGTAATGCCTTTTGGGTAAGGCCAGACAAACTTTTGGTAACGGCAACAGGTAGTACTGGTCTTATTAATACAGGGTCTTCTGGCACGCCTAAGCATAAGGCTGGTGATGCTTTTAATCTGGTTGTTTCTGCGGTCAATACAGCGGGAAATGTGACTGAAAATTATTTTCCTGGTCAAATACAGTTGAAGCTAACTCGGACAGGGCCTATTAGTGGTGGTGACGAAGGCAATCTAGTTTATTCTTTGGCTTCCGGTGGTTTGACAACAGTATTGCTGGCGGCGTCACCCGCACCTGCATTTACATCGGTAACACTTGAAAGTTTTTCCGATGGTATCTCTACTTATAACGACGCCACTTATTCAGAAGTAGGGCTTTTTACGCTTGATATCCAAGACTTAAATTACGGTGGTGTTGGCATTAATGCGGATGAAATTAATGTTGGTCGTTTTTATCCAGATCATTTTGATGTGGTTGCAAGTAATGGCAGTTTTGATACCGGTTGCGGAGCTTCGGTTTATATTAGCGAGCCATTCTCATATCTTGTGGAACCTACATTAACGATAACAGCTAAGAATGCAATCGGTGGCGTCACTAAAAATTATACAGGAACGAGTTATCAAAAATTGATTGCGGGCGATATTGCTCGTTCGTTTCCTGTTGCGGATAATACCACGGATGGAGTTGTTAGCATGACTAGAATGGCAGTAACGACAGGCACTAATGTCGGTGCATTAACGGGTTCTAACGGTGAAATGACATACACTTTTAATAGCAGTGATACATTTACCTATACCAAAGATGTTAACTCTCAAATAGCTACCTTTGTTGCTGATGTATCTATTTTAACTGACGCTATTGTAGAAAGTGCGGGGGACGGAGTTTCTGCAACCGCCTCTCCGCTACCAACAATTACTCCGACAGGAATAGATATACTTTTCGGTCGATGGCGAATGGAAAATGTATTTGGTCCGGAAACAAGCGCGCTCTCAATGGTTTCGATTGTAGAATATTTTGATGGTAGCATATTTTTAACGAATACAGCGGATACCTGTACTGACCTTAGCGCAAAGGTCTCAATTGATGGGGGAGCTGTGAATACGGGGTATACCGGGATTGGCGTTGGGGGAGGTACCTCGGACTTTAGTCAAAGCCTTTTGACGGATGGAGGTGATCGAGGTTTTAGTTTTACCGCACCGTTGGTTGGGAATACGGGGTCAATTAATGTTGGGGTAGACCTGTCTACGTTACCTTGGCTTTATTATGATTGGGACGCTGATGGTGATATTGAAGCGCATGATGATGTGACGGTTACATTTGGTCGTTACCGAGCCCACGATAAGATTATCTATTGGCGTGAAGTGGCAAATTGATGGTCTTAAGTGATCATATGAGTTCTTTTTATTTTGGTTGGTTGATGAAGAGTGTTTTGTTTTTATTTTTTATATTATTTATTTAATACAATGGGTTAGCGTTATTTGTTTATGGTTTCACCCCTAATGCTAAAAGGCAATATCAATATTTATAGAACCTTAATCAAATAAAAGTGTACAGACGTACACTGTGGTGGCATGATACCCCAAATCACTAAGGCACCACAGGGCATCCCCGTATAGAGCCCTGTTATCAGGGATATCTACGATGAAACAGCTATCTTATTTAGACGCAAACTTTCTTTATATTGAATCCCAACATGCACCCATGCATGTTGGTGGAACCTTTGTTTTCCAGCAACCAGCCGATAAGGAGATGACGTTTGAACGATTTAAGCTGCATCTTCAGTCGAGGTTACAAACGTCCGCTGTCTTTCGCCGTCGACTCATTGAAATCCCCCTAGATCTTGATTTGCCCTACTGGCTAGAAGACCCGCATTTTGACCTTGAAGAGCACCTATTTCGTCACAGCCTCACCAGTGGAACGTCATCAGAGTTACAGGCACAAGCTGAAGTCTTTTTTAGCACGCCATTGGATAGAGAGAAACCATTGTGGGAAATACAGTTTGTCGAAGGTTTAAAAGACGTAGGGGATTTTGCATTTATTATAAAAATTCACCATTGTGCAATTGATGGTATGTCTGGTGAAGAAATCTTAGTAGGGTTGTTGGACTTTTCTGAAGATGTTAAAGCGATGCCCGTTGATAACTGGAAGCCGGAAGTATTTCCTCGTTATCGTTCTTTAGTGGGTAAGAAATTTTGGAAGTCAAAAAATACCGCAAAGCAGTTATTTGATTTGGTTAAAGGAACTGCTGAAGCGGTAAATCGTTCAACCAACTTACGAGTCAGTGAGGCTGGCGACAAACCGCCTTTGTTTTTTAACTCTCCTGCTACGCCATTTAATGTGGCGGTAAGTTCCAATCGGCGGCTTGTCCATGTTCATCTGCCATTGAAACAAATAAAGGAAATCAAGGATAGTCAGAAAAGCGTGACGGTAAATGACGTGGCGCTAGAGATTTGTTCTGGTGCACTTAAGAATATTCTAGAAAATGACAGTGCACTTCCTGATAGCTCTTTGGTAGCAATGATTCCTATTTCAACTCGAAATAAAAATGTTGAAAAAAATAAATTGACGGAATCTGAACAGGATAGTGCTGCGGGAAATGATGTGTCTGCCATGTTGGTTTCATTAGAAACTGATGAAACAGATATCTTAAAACGTTTAGAGAAAATCCATAATAATAGTCGTAAAGGCATACGATATAATCGCTCTGTTGCGGCGGAGCAGTTGTTAGATCAGCTTCCGGTTATGACCTCGGCAGCGGTTACCAAAGCATTTACTAAATTGAAAGGATCCCAATTATTAAAATCGATTTATAATGTTGTAATCACTAATGTTCCAGGGTCTCCCGTACCGTTATATTTGAATGGGGCTAAGCTTGTTAGTCAGTCCTTTAATGCGCCCATTTATGATTATGCTGGCTTGACGATTAATGTGACCAGTTACGTGGATGTATTAACGATTGGGGTGACAACAACACCGGAAATCCTGGCTGACGGCGAAATATTTGTTCGTTCGATTAAAGCAGCGTTTGAAGAGCTTTATCAACAGACTGTTGGTGATACGGTTGTGGTGCCGCCGAAAAAGATAAAAACATCAAAAAAGCCACCGTTAACCAAGACCGGTGTAACAGGAAAGGAATGTGAGGTCTTACCGTAGTTCGAGATGGTTTAGAATCGATCGGGTTAGTGATTAGTTGGCATGGGTCGGGTTGTCTGATGTGCTACCGACCCGTAAACGTCGTTATCAATGGTGATATTCAGTTAACGACGATGGCTCGACAATTTTAGGGTCAATTTTAAAGCTGGTCATATGGTGTTTGCATTCAGTTAATGTCAGTCCAGCAGCAAACCCGTTCATTGCCATTGTCCCCACAGGGTAATGACTAAGAAAAGCATATGAGACGGGTAATACTTTATAAAAAATACGGGCGACCTTTCTGCAATTTAACGCGTCGTGTTTGACGGGATAAATTGCCTCTTTGTAGGCCTCTAGTGCGCTGGAATTACTCCGTTTGGCAGTAATTAATGCACCGGCTGCAGCTTGCCCAGATTTTATAGCGTTATGTATGCCTTCTCCCAATAATGCTTCTGACATACCTGCGGCATCTCCTACCAAAAAAACACGCTTTGATGTTGGTTGATAATGTTCACCGCCGGTTCCGATTGGAAAACCGCACACATGATCGACGGTATCCACTCCTAGCCTTGTTTGAACATATTGGTTTAATTGTACCTTGCTGATTTTCACCTCATCGGGACGGCGGGTATATAAACCAACGTTAACATGATCATGTTTTGGGAATAACCAGCCATAACCTTTGTGTACCACGCCAAAGTCAAAGGTGAACTCAGGAATGTTTTTTAGGCGATCGTAAGGGATAATGCCTTCTAAGGCGACGGCTGTTCTATCTGGGGTGAATTCACCGGTTAATTTACGCACCTGGCTGTGAGCACCATCAGCCCCGAGTAAATACCGGCATTCAAAGCTGCGGTCATCTTTAGTGATTAACGTGACGGTGTCTTTTTCTTGATGAATGGACTTAATGCCAGGGATTAACTCAAATGTCACATTTTGTTGCTGTAACGTTTTCTCTAAACAAAATTGATCTAATTCTGTTCGTACGGTTAATGCACATATTGGAGCGTTGGTTGATAGTGTTTTCTGCTTTCCGGTGCCATGGCCAACGACCATTGTGTTTGTGGTTGAGCGAATAACGGGTGCAATAGAGTAGCGAAATAAATGTAAGGCTTTTGTCGTTACCCCACCGGCACAGGGCTTAAAACGTGGGAACTCTTTCTTATCCAAAATCATAACGCGGAAACCTGCTTCAGCTAAATCATAGGCCGCAGCGGCGCCGGAGGGGCCCCCTCCAACAATAACGACATCATAACTACTCATGGATAAAGCTCCGATAATCAATCTGTTGTTCAAGGTAATAGGTACATTTATTAAAAGACAGAACTTATTTATCGTAAAAATACTCATCAATCAAGGTAATTATCCTATCTTAGATAACCAGATCATTTGTATGACAATATCGTCAATGTGACAGTTGACGTAGAATTGACTGGTTTTTGGTGTTGATCTATGTGATGTGAGTATGTGTTTCCATAGCGTGGGGTAGGTGATATGACGGGTGTGATGGAGAATGTGCAGGCTTAGATGCTACGGGTTGGTTTTGGCCTGGGTAGGTTTGTAGAGACCCATAATTCTAGAGCTATCGGTGCTCGTGTTATATGTTCTTACTAACTCAAATCCCATGGCTGACATGCTCAAGCGATTTTCATCGATTCGACAAAAAGAGTAATCGATTTTGTTTTCAGAAATCAATTGTCGAACAGCATTACCGTATTCGCTTTCGTGAAGTTTGTCTGCATCGTTATCGCTTAATTGGTAACGGAATAAATTTAAGTAGACGTTGCTCTTGTTGTAGAGACGCATCCCTATTGATTCACAGCCAACAACATTCTTTCCATCTATTATGCTGGCAACCTCTATCATCGCATTTTTTCGTAAGAAAGATGGGTTTGCGAAAATAAAATGTCCGCTAAGAAAAAGTTCTGGCAAAAAGCTGAAGAGCAATCCGATTTTTGCCAATTTAAGAAGTTTAATGTCGTGTTTTCGATACCACGAGAGAACAATGTTAATGCTCAGATAAGCAAGGATGATATTGGAGGTTCCGATTACGTAGGGGCGAATTTGATCTGCATCGGTGCTCCACAGTTTTATGCCGTATGCAGAGAGCATATTGATAACGCTTAGTAATAGTACAAAATAAAAGTAGCCGCGAGCGAATTTCTTACGGCGATCTGATGACAAAACCCATAGGCGTATATCTTCATGTTTTTGAATGACGCGTATTAATATTAGTAGTAAGAAGGGGAGCATCATTATTTGTTTGCGAGAAGGGAAATCATTGATAAATAAACACTGAATGCTAAAGAGAAGCATAAATGATGCTATAACGAGATCTATATTCTTGCGTTCACGAATTACATGGCTTGCATATAGCGGCACGGTAACCATAAAAATGATAAATAGCCCCGTGTTGAACCTGAATACGTTAGCCCCCATGGTGGCAAGAATATTGGATATTGTTTTAAGGATAAATGTCCCATTTTGGGCATTCTCACCGATGTTAGCTCGGGATTTATATGGAGAAATGGATGACAAAATACCATCCAAGATAGCGCCGTCATAGATGGAGATTAGATAAAAATAGAAAAGCCCGGCACCCAGCGATATACCCATCAAGCACATGAGGCAATTTCTAATGGTTGATTTCCAACCGCCGGAGAGGGATAAAGTAAGGATGGCGAAGCCAGTCCCTGCTGTTACAAATAGGTTGCTTGGATAAATAAATAGGAATGAAATGCAACTGAGTAGACCTAGAGAAAATGAAACTGTTGGTGATGGGGTTTTTTTTTCCGGTACTAGTGTTACTAAAAGCCAAAGGCAAAGTAACATCCATGACATTCTAAAAATTGTTGGTTCAAAAACTCTTGCAGACATGATAAAGCTGAAATTTAAAGCTAAGTACAATGCAGGTAAGAGTAATAGTGCTGGCGGTGATCTCTCTAGAGTGATTGTTTTTTGTATTAGTAGAAGAATAAATAGAAATGCAAAGCAGCTGGCGATGACGGCAGGCATCCGTAAAGCATAATAATTATTCCCCAGCACTGAAAGGCCTGCATAGGATGCAAATATATTCATCGGGCTTGAGATAAGTGATGCATCAGGTTTTAGATAGGGCTGATGTTGATAAAGAATATCACCATGATGGTATAGGTTGAAGCCACCGGTAGTATAGAAAAATTCATCTTCGGGAAACAGCAGTGTTTCACTGAGTGGTGGTGTGTCTGATTCTAAGAAAATGGTTCTGGTGGATAAGAAAAGCATCCCGACTAGAATCATTAGCACCCATATTTTGTGTTTTTCCAGCGTAATCATTTTTATCTTGTGCCCTTTGCTGTATTGATATCCTGATTAATCTATAAAATTTGCTCAGAGGGTTACTGGAATATTTGCGCGCTGAGTTTATATGATTAAGGCGACATTTCCCATTGGTATCAGTTGAGGTGCGAATGGGCTTGGTTTTCTTCTAGATTGTTTCAATATGTAACTACGTGTGGGATTGGTGTCAACTGTGAGTATTCTTGCTGGCTATATTGCGTGCTATTTAGGTATTATTACGTTCGGTTAAGGCGGGGCGTAGTTTCTTTTACAAAAGACAGTAGCGATAAGGATTTCAACAAAATCGTATGCAGAAAATACTTATTTTAGGAGCGGGAATATATCAAGTTCCATTAATCAAAGCAGCAAAGGACATGGGGCTAAAGACAATTGTTGTTAGTGTTGAGGGGCCGTACCCTGGAATTGAGCTAGCGGATGAATTCTTCCCTATCAATACCACCGACGTGTCGGCGGTAACTAAACTTGCAGTCGATCAATCTGTTGATGCTGTTATAACCACTGGTACAGATGTCTCTGTGCCAGCTCTTGGTGCCGTGGTTGATCAACTTGGTCTACCAGGTACGGGTTATGAAGCCGCACTGACGAGTATGAACAAGGTGCGGATGAAAAAGGCGTTGTATGCTGCTGGAGTAAAAACAGCTGAGTTCCAAATCGTTTATAGCGAAAAGGAAGCTTTGGCTGCAGCGTCTGAAATCGGGCTTCCCGTTATGGTGAAAGCGGTAGATTCTTCCGGCAGTAGAGGTATAACTCGGGTAACCTCATTAGCATTGTTACCTGACGCCTGGGAACAAGCCAAGGCGAATACTCGTAGCGATGCGGTTTTGGTAGAAAAATGGCTTGATGGCGTGGAATTTGGAGCACAAGCCTTTGTGCAGGGCAGTCGGGTTGTTAGGGTCTTGTCGCATAATGATACTGTGACGCCCCCACCAAATTGTACGCCTATAGGTCACTCTGTGCCGGTTCAGTTTTGTGATGAACAAATAAAAAGTGTTGAAGAAACGGTAATAAAGGCGATAAAAGCGCTAGGAATACGGGATACTGTCTCCAACGTCGACCTAATGCTTGTAGGTGATGTTCCCTACGTAATTGAATTGGGCGCTCGTATGGGGGCTACCTGTTTGCCGGAAAATATTTGTCACTATATTGGCGGCGATATTTATGAGTATCTAATAAATACGGCTTTAGGGAATCAACCTGAAATACCGAACGGATATTCCACCGCGAATGCTGCGTTACTTCTTTTTAGTTGTACCGCAGGAGAGTTACAAGAAGTGATTGTTCCAGAGGAAATTGAGTTACATAAGGACGTGTTGGAGCTGGTCATTGATGTGAAACCAGGAGAAAAGGTTGATGCGTTTAAGGTGGGGCCTGATCGCCTTGGGCATATTATTGTGGCGGCAGAAAGTGCCGAACTTGCGGAAGCCAAAGCGATAAAATTGGCTGCAAAGATTCAATTTAAGTTAAGGTGATATAGCCGTATGAACAAAGAAATTAAGACCCTTCCAATCTACTCCATTGTTATACCCTGCTATAACAGTGCGCCTTGGTTGCCAGAATTGATCGAACGTATTATAAAAGTTATGAGCCCTCGAGACGTAGAGTATGAGGTGTTATTGGTAAACGATTGTACTCCTAATCCAGATACGTGGCATGTTATTACTGAATTGAGTCAGAGGTACCGCTGGGTGAAAGGTGTCGATTTACAATTTAATGTAGGTCAATTTAAGGCACTATTGGCCGGCTTGGAACTAGCAAAAGGGCGCTTTATCATTACCATGGATGATGACCTGCAGCACCCTCCAGAAGAAATTCCTAAGTTGATTGATGAAATGGATAGCCATTTGGACATGGACGCCATTATTGGTGCTTATAAAACAAAACAGCACAACGCGATGCGCAATGGGGGGCGGTTACTGGTCAATAAAATATCCGAGCGTTTGTATGGAAAGCCGAAAGATTTTAATTCCACAGCTTTTCGTATTATGAAGCGTTCTCTTGTGGAAAGCTTGTTAGAACATAAAACTATGAAGCCAATAATGGGCGCGTTGATTCTAAAAAATACTCGGCGACTAAAGAATGTTGAAGTAGAGCATCACCCGAGAACTCAAGGGAAAAGTGGTTATAGCATTACTCAACTTATCGGCAGTACCTTTGATAATGTAATTGACTCATCAACCGCGCCGCTACGTTTTTTTGGTGGAACGGGTATTGTTATCAGTGCTTTTTCTGCTTTGATTGCCATATTCTATGTTTTTCGCTGGAGTCTTGGTTATAGTACTTCTCCAGGGTTTACTACGCTGGTATTGCTGACTACCTTTTTTGGTGGAATGATTTTGTTTGGTATTGGTTTAGTCGGCGAATATCTATCAAGAGTTGTTATTGAGGTCTCGCGCTCACCGCGTTACGTTATTCGTGAAACTGTCGGTGAAGACGAAAATGAAGACCTGCACGAATGGAAAAAAACCTTGGAAAGGACTGGGACGTGACGTATTCGTTATCGCAGGTTAATGCACGAAAACGCCTGGCGAGTTTACTTTTATGGCTAACGTTACCTTTTCCGAATTTCGGGAGAGGTTTGGCTTTTCGTGGCTGGCTTTATAGCCAAATAATTGGGACGTGTGGGCAGCGTTTTAAAACCGGGCCTTTAGTTAACCTTTATAATCCTGCTCGTTTAACCATTGGTAGCGATGTCTACATTGGTTATTGCAGCTATATCGGTGATGGAGATATAACTCTGGAAGACCAAGTAGTGATTGGGCCTTTTTGTTCAGTGACTGGAGGTAACCACCTTTTTCGTGACAACTCAGTGCGCTTTGGTGGTTATGAGTATAAGCCTGTGGTAATTGGTCGTGGTACATGGTTAGGTGCGAATGTCAACGTATTGGCAGGAGTGACAATAGGAGCTGGTTGTTTGGTAGCCGCGGGGTCTGTGGTTACAAAAAGTATGCCTGATAACTGCATCGTAGCAGGTGTGCCCGCAAAGGTTGTAGGGGCTAATGAAGGTGATTCGGGCTTAGAAGCAGGGAACCAGGTAGGTATAGGACGATCGAGTGATGAATAAGGTTTTGTGGCGATATGTTCGGGTTGCCATATCATTAAGTTTGCTTGGTTACTTGATATCGATCTTAGACTGGTCTTTGGTGTCTACGTTGAGCGTGGATGTTTTAGGGTATTTGTTAGTTTCGGTTGGTATTGTTCTGGTGTCTCTATTTTTAATGGCTGTACGATGGAGACTTATTGTAAGTCATGAATTGGGCACCAGTGTTTCCTATTTGTTGCTGTATAGATATTATTTGATGGGGTCTTTTTTTAGTATCTTCTTACCATCATCCATAGGGGGAGACGTGGTTCGAGTGGCGTATTCAAATAAAAGATTTTCTTTGGGTTGGAAGCGCGCAACTGGAATTGTTGTAAGTGAACGTTTGTTTGGTTTGTCTGCACTGGCAATATTGTTTGCATTGGGTTTTTTTGTGAATGGTCCATTGCTTCAATCGATGGGGTTGCCAAGTTATATTGCATGGTTGGCTGCTGTAGTTGCAGTAGCGGTATTTTTTGTGGCTAAGTACCTAGCAGCAAAAAAAATAAAGATAGATTACGGTAATGCCACTATGATGTTGATGCTTTCTGGTGCGGGGCAAATGGGTGATGTAATTATTGTCTTCTTGATGGCAGGTTATTTTCAGCAGTCAGTGACGTTGTTGGAATTAGTGGTGGTGATGCCACTAGTATACGTTGCTACAATGTTACCCATATCTTTGGGTGGTGTTGGTGTTAGAGAGGGTGTAATGGTTGGTTTGCTGGCTTTTATTGGAGTGAATACTTCTGTTGCCATTTTGATTGCGTTAACTCTTTACCTATCGAAGGTGACAGTAGGTTTGTTGGGGGCGGTATGCTATTACCGAAGTGATAAGATCTCAATACATGAGGTAGAAAGAGAGCGCATGGCGGTACCTTAGGGTTATCTTGCTACGCTCTGCTCCAATTAAAGGATCGTTAAAATAGAGTAAAAATATGCCGTATACAATTCCCTTTAATAAACCACCAGTTGTTGGTACTGAAATGCAATATCTGCAGCTGGTTTTTCATGATGATAAATTTTCAGGAGATGGCCCTTTTAATAAGCGCTGTCAAACTTGGCTGCAACGACGGTTACAAAGCAATAGGGTTCTTACCACGCCTTCTTGCACTGCAGCGCTGGAAATGTGTGCTCTACTGTTGGATATACAGCCAGGCGATGAGGTTATTATGCCTAGCTATACGTTTGTTTCAACGGCAAACGCCTTCGTGTTGCGTGGAGCAAAAATCATTTTCGTCGATATTCGACAGGATACATTAAATATTGATGAGACGTTAATTGAGGGGGCAATAACTGATAAGACAAGGGCCATAGTTGTGGTGCATTATGCTGGTGTGGCATGTGAAATGGATGCCATCATGACTGTTGCGGAAAAGCACGATCTTTATGTTGTTGAGGATGCCGCGCAAGCATTAATGGCCGACTACAAAGGTAGGGCTTTGGGGTCTATAGGGCACTTGGGAACGTTCAGTTTCCACGAAACAAAAAATTATAGTTGCGGCGAGGGAGGGGCGTTGGTAATTAACGATTCCCGATTCGTAGAGCGTGCTGAAATTTTACAAGAAAAGGGAACAAATAGAAGTGCATTTATCGATGGTCGTATTGATAAGTACTCTTGGGTGGATATTGGATCGAGTTTTTTGCTTAGCGAATTACAGGCAGCCTTTTTAATGGCTCAGCTTGATGCTGCAGAGAAAATTACTCAAGATAGACTTAAAACTTGGAATTATTATTTCTCTGAATTCGAGAATTTTGCGAAGCAAGGGAAGTTTGCATTACCTGATATTCCCAAGCAATGTAATCACAATGCCCATATTTTTCATCTTCGATTAAAAGACAGTGAGCAGCGCCGAGAATTTATGCGTCACTGTTCTGAAAAAGGTGTTGGTACGGTGTTTCATTACGTACCTTTGCACTCTAGTGAGGCAGGCCAGCGGTTTGGCACGTTTTATGGCGAGGATGAGTTCACGACTACAGAGAGCGATCGTATTGTGCGCTTACCGCTGTATTACTCGATGAGCGAGTCGGAATTGGAACGTGTGGTGGACGCAGTTATTTCATTTTACAAATAAGATTGTGTTGTAAGCTTTGCGCTGGGGTATGGGGTGTGACCACGTAAGTACTGCTAAAAATCCCAGCAGTACTTACGTAAAAGAATACTAGTTGGCATCTTCTATCAGGGTGTCGTCATCCATTTCCAATTCTTTAATTTTCCTTGTTAACGTATTCCTTCCCCAGCCTAATAACTCAGATGCATCTCTACGCCGTCCCGCGGTATGTTTTAGAGCCGTTTCAATCATGATGCGCTCAAACGTAGGCACCGCCCGATCAAGTAATGCGCGAGCTCCTTTTGCAAGTTCTTGATCTGCCCAGTTTCGTAAAGCGTCTTCCCAATTGGCGCCAGTCTCTTTTGTTTCTACGGAGTCTAGTAGCTCGGGTGGAAGGTCAGTGATCATGACCTCTCTACCGGAAGCCATTACCGTTAGCCAGCGGCAGGTATTTTCTAGTTGACGAACGTTGCCTGGCCAAGAGAGTTTGCTGATGTAGTCTTCTGTTTCTGGTAATAGTACTTTTGCGTCCACGCTAAGCTCTTTAGCCGCTTGTTTCAAAAAATGTGTCGAGAGTTCTGGGATATCTTCGCGGCGCTGGCTTAGGTTTGGAATGTGAACACGAATAACGTTTAACCGGTGAAAGAGATCTTCTCGAAACCCTCCCTCTTTTACTAAAATTTCTAAGTTTTGGTGTGTAGCGGCGATAATTCGTACATCTACGGCTACCGAAGTATGGCCACCAACACGATAGAAGCTACCGTCAGCCAATACGCGCAATAAGCGGGTTTGAGTGTCGAGGGGCATGTCGCCAATTTCGTCTAAAAATAAGGTGCCGCCATTAGCTTGTTCAAAGCGGCCTTTACGTTGGGTGTTGGCACCGGTAAATGCCCCTTTTTCATGACCGAATAATTCTGATTCAATGAGGTCTTTGGGGATTGCTGCCATGTTAAGCGCAATAAAGGGGTGGTGTGATCTGGGGCTGTGGCGATGTAATGCATGGGCTACAAGTTCTTTACCCGTACCTGACTCGCCGTTAATTAATACGGTGATGTTGGATTGAGATAAGCGCCCAATTGCACGAAATACTTCCTGCATCGCGGGAGCTTCACCAATGATTTCGGTTGTTTTCGATTGAATTGTTTCAACAACATCAACTTGTTGTTCTTTTCTGTGGGTAATCGCGCGTTTAACTAAGGATACGGCATCATCAATATCGAAGGGTTTGGGCAGGTATTCAAAAGCACCTCCTTGGTAGGAGCTAACGGCACTGTCGAGGTCTGAATGCGCTGTCATGATAATCACTGGCAGCTCAGGGTAGTGCTCTTGAACGTAGGCTAATAATCCAAAACCGTCCGTGCCGGGCATGCGAATGTCGCTGATGATGACACCTGGCTGTGAGGTTTTTAAACGGTTTATTGCACTGTCACCGGTTTCAAAACTGGTGGTGGCAAGGCCCTCTTGTGCTAGCGCTTTCTCCAGTACCCAGCGAATGGACTTGTCATCATCGATAATCCAAATGTTGTCTTGGCTTGTCATGCTCTTAATGCTCCTGGGGTGGCGCGGTAGTAGTTGATGCTGTGTTAGTTGTTGCTGAATTGCATGGTTCAGTGCCGCTGATTTTTTCCAGCGGGACTAATAGGCGAAAGATGGTTTTTCCTGGCTCACTATTACATTCGATTAGGCCGTGGTGTTGGTGCAGTATGGATTGAGCGATGGATAGGCCTAGGCCTGTCCCACTTGCTCGACCACTGACCATGGGAAAGAATAAGGTTTCTTGCAATTCTTCGTTAATGCCTGGTCCGTTATCTTCTATTTCCACAACGCAGGTGAGTCTGTGTCTTTTGTTGCCAATGGTGAACTGGCGCAGAGCTCGTGTGCGAAGGGTTATCTTGGGGTTTTGTTGGCCAGGGTTTTCAGATAATGATTGCCGGGCATTGCGTACAACATTGAGGAACGCCTGAATTAACTGGTCTCCATCAGCCCAAAGCTCAGGTAGGCTTGGGTCGTAATCTCTTATAAGGGTGACGGTGTCACCAGATTCTGCGGTTACGATACTTCGAACGCGTTCGAGCAGTTGATGGACGTTAGTTTCTTTGATATCAGGAAGTTTCCTAGGCCCCAGCATTTTGTCGACTAGGTTTCGTAACCGGTCACTTTCACCGATTATGACATCGGTATATTCATGCAGGTTTTTATCATCAAGCTCTCTTGCGAGTAGCTGCGCCGCTCCACGGATTCCCCCTAGTGGGTTTTTAACCTCATGGGCTACTCCGCGAATCAGTGCACGAGTTGCTTTGTTTGCACTAATGATGTTGTCTTCGCGACTGATCTTGAGTAAGCGATCTAGTGGACGTATTTCCATTAACAGTTTTCTTTCACCCGGTGTTAATAGCGGGGTAATGGTGTAGTCGACAATTGCTGTTTGCGCACTGTGGGCGAGTATTAGTGTTGTCTCTCTGCGAGTGAAAGGGTGTTGGTTCTCTAGTGATTGTACTAGCTCGTTCTCATCACCTTTTTCTTCATAAAATAAATTGCCAACATATGATTGTAATAAGTGAGATGAACTTGTGGCAAACAGGTGTTCCGCTGCAGGATTGATATACAGTATTTTTAGCTTTTCATCTAACAGCAATATGGCCGTTGTCAGGTTGTCCAGCAACATTTTTGAAAGTTCGTTGGTCATAAATTATCTATGTTAAATGTAGAGTGTTAAATGCAGACCTGTTGCAGGTCTGATGTTAGAAACCTGATGCTAGAGGGTGAGTTGATCTGTAAATGCAAAAAACAAACCAGCTTTGTGTTAATTTCGGGCAATTAGGCCGATTGATGGTGTTTTGGCTGAGTGTTGAGTGTTCAATAAGCAAAGAGGGGCCTGGCTATTGAGCTACAGGGGAGGGTTGGGCGAGTTTTGGTAGTTATTGATGCAATCAGCCTCTGTTAAGCTCAATAATAGACGGTGTTAATAGGTGTCGCATCGTTTTTTTGCTCGGGGCGCACGCTTTTGGTGCGGCATGGTTTTGGTCTGTTCTTTTTCTGTGAGTCTGGTTAGTTTCGAATGGAATGTTGGCGTACATAAAACGTAACTGGGGAGCTAACTTTAATCACTTCGCCGTTACCTTTTACTATCTGCACCACCGCGGTATTAGCGCCTCTTAATAACCCTGTAAGCGCGAAGCTATTGCTGTTTTGTGAGCCTTTATTTTCACCGTTAAGGAGTAACTTGTATTGGTGGTCGTTTTGCAGGTCGGGAGATGACGTTACACTTACGGTGCCTGTTCCAGCAGTATTTACAATGGAGCTATCGGCTTGAGGGGATGTGATGGTGAGAGATTGGTAGGTGTCGGCGGCTACAGGGGGTTTGACGGAGCTTGGTGATGGCAAGTTTTTCGGGAGGTGCAGATTTATAGTAGGCAGTGGTTTTATGTTGATGACTTCAGCTCCTTCAAAAGGCTCATCGGAAAATACCAAATTGCCGTTCGAATCATATTTCTTATAAACGGTAGTGCTGAAGGCGCTATTGGCTAACACTAGTTGAGTTATGAGGAGGGTGAAAACAAAAAGTAATGAGGTGCTAATGCTTGTGGCCCTAATCATGAAGTTGATCTCTTGTTTTGAATGATTGCGGTGTATTTGGACTATCTGTTGAGCGTGATGTTGTTGCCCCGGATAACAAATTTTCACGCCTACTTGTATTAAGGCATAAAAAAAGCCCCTTGTCGGGGCTTTTTTCACAGAACCGTTGAGGATCACTCAACGT
>CAJXZM010000103.1 GCA_913063125.1 uncultured Gammaproteobacteria bacterium
TCAAATTGAAAAGGCCGATACTGATCCAGACCTGATCACCAACATCCTTGGATTCCCTGAAAAATTTGACCCCAGCAGTAAATACAAGATGTATCTAGTTGACCAAGGCAAAGACTTTGCCAGCAATAGTGATTTATCAATTATACCGTCATACCAAAAACTTGGAGACTTTAGTAAAAAGGAATTGGCCAGTGATAAGGGGTTTAATGAAACTATTGTCGATAAGGTGATGACGCCGGAATACAGCGAGCAATACTTCAAACACATGGATGAATTCTCAAAACAAGTAGATTCACCTTATGCGTTATTTGAAAAGGAAGAAATTCAGGATTTTACCAGCCTAATGACGCCTAAAGATAAGGAAAACTTCAAAACCCGGCACATTATTAACTCCGAATTAGGTGCAAACCCTTTATATGCCGGTAACGGTCTCACTAAGCCACTTGATCCCGTCGCAACACAATCTGAACATGGGGTATTAGAGGTGTTCACTTTTCAAAAAACACCTCCACCCACCGGAGAGTTGATTAAATCCGGGAAACTGGCTGTAATACCGTTAAGCCCCCTACCAAAGAAATGAAGGAGCACCCATGATTCAAACAGGATTAATTGACCTTAACGCTTGTGACATTATAATTGAGCTAACACCACCAAAAATAAGAATGCTAGGGATCTCAGTCGTTAACAACTTTATTATCTTTAGAATAGAAAAATACAATAACGTGAAGAAAAAACACTTAAAAGAGCAGCTTGAAATTCCAGCCCTCGGCCTAGTGTGGGCAATAGATGCCATCGAAAATGGTTTTGGAAAAAGACCTGACGAGGGCGGGTTGCCACGAGATGTTTTACATGCAGAAAAAGTTATCGAAAGTGAAGAGCTTTATATTCGTCGCACAATGAATTGTGGAGCACCAAACCAACAAGGCTATACGCTTAAAAACTTTAGTCGATGCTCTTATATGGATAGCGATGAATATCAATCCGTTCAATTACCCGACTATCTACTTTTTGAAGAAGGGTTACTCGATAAACTGAAAACTATGTGTAGAAAGTAATCGGAATATCAAACACCCCAAAAAAGGGTTCCGTCGCAAACATCCACCAGTCTCAGAACGCATTGACGCAGGCACATTGCCGGTACTGCCATTAAGCCCGCTGCCTAAAAAATAAGGCAACCCAAATGAACCAAGTCGGATTAGTCGATCTTAATTACTGTGATATTATAATTGAAATAGTGCCGCCCAAAAAAGACATGCTAGGAATTGCAATAAAGCAGAGCTTAATTATATTTCGGGAAGAGACGTACAGCATAAAAAGAGATGTCTATTTAAAAGAACAACTAGAAATCCCATTCTCCGCTTTAGCTTGGGCCATCGACACCATAGAAAATGGCTTCGGAAAAAAGCCAAATGAAGGCGGCCTACCGCGTGACGTATTGCATGCAGAAAAAATCATCGAAGGTGAAGAACTGTACATTCGTCGCACCATGAATTGCGGTGGACTAAATCAACAAGGCTACACGCTTAAGAACTTTAGTCGACATTCGTATATTGATATCGACGAATATCAATCTGTTCAACTTCCAGACTACCTACTCTTTGACGAAGGATTACTGAAAAAGCTTAAGTCGCTTATCAATACACCTTAACTACTTACTTCAGGCTGAGCTATCAAGAACATAGTTAGTTTCAGTTTTTTTTGCATGGCCTTTGAAAACCACATAGTCTTTTTGAATCGACACCCAAGATTTAAGTGTTTTGTGCTCTTAGTATTCGCAAATGTCGAATCGCGGAAAACAGCTCCTGCTCAGTATATTCTGGACCGGAGCTGCCTGCACTACATCTTGCCAATCAAGTTAGCGTACACAGCCTCCTTTATGCCTTTCACAACAGGTACGAGGTTTGCGACATTAAAACCACTTTGTGTTATCAAAAGCTACTTGAATTCCTAGACGATCGGTCCAATATACTTACCGTTGATCTAGTACTAATTATGAGAGGAGTTAATTGCAATGAATAAGGCCGCGAATCCAGCATTACCATCCACGTTAAATAATGTCGAGTTACTATCCCAGCCTATCACCCTGCCAAACGGACAGGTGATCAAGAACAGACTGGCCAAGTCTGCCATGAGCGAGGCTCTGGCAACTATTGATAACAGGCCAACACCTTTGCTGGACAAGCTTTACAAACGTTGGAGTGCCGGTGGCACGGGCCTACTGATAACCGGCAATATTATGGTCGACAGAAAAGCGCTGGGTGAACCGAATAATGTGGCGCTGGAGAATGACCGGGATATGGCTGCGCTAAAACGCTGGGTAGAGGCCGGTAGTGCCAATAATACCCAACTGTGGGTACAACTGAATCATCCTGGCAAGCAAGTACCCAAGGGCTTGAACTCAAGGGCTCTGGGCCCTTCTGCAGTGCCATTTGATAAGAAAATGCAAAGTTTCTTTGAAACACCACAGGAGCTGGCTGAAGACGAAATTAAGGATATCATCAAACGCTTTGCCACGTCGGCAGCACTGGCAGAAGAAGCTGGATTTAGTGGTGCACAGATTCATGGTGCCCATGGTTATCTCGTGAGTCAATTTCTTTCACCCCACCATAATCGCAGGGAAGATCAATGGGGTGGATCGCTCGAGAACCGCATGCGCTTCGTGAAAGAGATTTATAGCGCTATTCGAGAAAAAACTGGCAGCGATTTTGCTGTTTCCATAAAAATGAACTCGGCGGATTTCCAGAAAGGTGGATTTACCGAGGAAGAGTCTCTTACCGTAATGAAAGAACTTTCCGGACTAGGGATTGACCTAATAGAAGTGTCTGGGGGAACGTATGAGGCTCCGGCCATGAGTGGCGCCGAAAGATACAAATCAAAAGCCAAGGAAAGCACGTTGAAGCGTGAGGCCTACTTCCTGTCCTTTGCAGAAAAAGTGCGCGGAGAGATTAGTGTTCCGTTGATGGTCACTGGCGGTTTCAGATCCCAGCAAGGCATGGCAGATGCTTTGCGAACAGGAGCAATGGACCTAGTCGGGCTTGCTCGCCCTCTAGCGCTTAACCCTGAGTTTTCGGCAAATGTGTTAACCGAAGGCGAAGTGGAAAGTCCCGTCAAACAAATTAAAACGGGCATTAAGATGATCGATGATATGGGCATGATGGATGTAGCCTGGTATGCCAGACAGATTAAAAGACTTGCACAAGGGAAAAGCATTAATTTAAGGGAAAACCCGTTACTGGCCTTAATAAAAATCATGGCCTCAAACGGTATTCAGATCGTTCGTAACAGGCGCGTACGGGCCTGAAAACTGTCAGTTTAAAACTGATAATGAATAGATGATATAGCGCAAAAACGGCAAAGCAGCTTTACGCAGCTAGCGCGTAAACTGCTTTGCTACGGAAAAGAATCCGACGTAGCCTTCTTAGCCTGATCTTTTTTTACTTTCGATAACATCGGTTAACTCCTAACGGTTTTAACCCATTGATTTTATCGTATGGCAGAGTAGGACTCGAACCCTCTATCTACCAATTCAACATTATACTTTTTCTTTCTCTTTTTTCTTAATTATTTGAAAGGATGGCGATGCCATCGATGTCATCTTGATAAGTCATGACTGTCTCCTCTATATGTAAACTATTTGTTAATTGGTGCATCCAGAAGGAATTGAATCTTTCTATTTACCCCATCAGCCACCCGGTTAAAACCCGGATGCTCTATCAGTTGAGCTATGGACGCATAAACTTTTCTTGAGGCAATAAAAAACCCCTGAAGATTTTAGCCTTCCGGGGTTTTAGCATCTACCTGCTTTAACCCTGTAATGGAAGGCCTAATCGCTTTCCTTATCGGTTAAGCGATCAACTGAGAGTACTCTCCCCCACAGTATTATTTAGATAACGATTTTTGGCACAACACACAGACCATACAAGACAACATCGCGTAGGCGCTGCATCATCACTTGTGTCATCTTGCCGTGAATGAAAAATGTGTTACTCAAAATGTCGTGTGTAAGTAATCAACGTGCTTAATTAAAACATAATTTTTGAAAAAACCAAGGGTTGATTCATGGTTTATCAAGTAATCTTTATTACAAAATAATTCTATTACTTCATGTTCTTTTTTTGCAAATTGTAAGCACCTGTTACTGCGCACGTTGATGAGGATCAATAGACCAACGGGGCAACCCGAGAAACATGATTCATTCATATCGAATTTTATATCTATTTATCTAAGAAAAACCTCTTAATGTGGGATCACTTACCATACTCAAAACAGGTAATACCGAAAGGAAAACAGGGACCAAAAACAACGACAAATGAGTTAAAATACGCGATGTTATTCTATAGAGAAGCGATATGACTGCCGCCGAGAGCATTTACAAGGAACCACAACTCGCTCAAAAGTACCCTGTGAATCTTCAGTTTGATTGACCGGAGGTTTACATGGTACTTTAGCTCCCCAAACCAAGATATCAGCTTAAGCCCGCGACCAGAATACTTATCATTGCAGGCCTTACCAGGAATGAAAATGGAAATGGAAATTTCCTTAGAAATAGTTCAAGAACTTGCCCCCGACCAAGCGTCTCTTAATGCCGCAAAGAAATTACTAAACCCTACCAAATGGCCAGTAAGAGAAAAAGCTGCCTCATTGAATTCCATCTGGGGCCAATGCCAGGGATCTGGTGCTAAGCCCTATTACATAATGGCTGATGTCGTCGATCACGGTTACAAATGCACCTGCCCTTCTCGAAAGTTCCCTTGCAAACATGTTTTGGCTTTGATGTGGCAATTTGCTGAGGGCGCAAATGATTTTCTTGATAAAGAACCTCCTGAATGGGTCAACGATTGGCTAGGTAGAAAGCGAAAGTCCGGCACACCTAATCCAGACGATGACAAACCTATTGCCAAGAAAAACATTAACGTTACTCAAGAAGAAGAGCTAAAAGCACTCTCGCCTGAAGAACAAACCAAAAAAGATGCAGCCAAACAAAAAAGGGCAGCTCAAACCAAGGCAAAAACCAACGCCACTATTTCCGCCGGTTTAGTCGAACTTCAGCAATGGGTAAGTGACCAGCTAAGAAGCGGCATTGGAAGCTTCATCAAAGAAATGAATGAACGTTGCCGCCGTATCGCCGCAAGGCTGGTCGATGCAAAAGCTACGAGCCTTGCATCGCGCCTAGACGAATTGCCCGCCAAACTCATGGTTGTACGGGCCGAGCTGCAGGCTAACTTAGCGTTTAAAGAATTAGGCCAGCTATTGTTATTATCGGAAGCATGGTTTGCCGATAACAATGATGCAGATGCACGCCTCGCTATTGCCACCGCCGAAAATCGCGATCAAGTGCTGAGCAATAGCAATACCATCCGACATTCTGGAATATGGGGAAACGTCGGAGAGAAAATTGTTACTCGTCGCGATGGATTGGTGAGCCATGCCACATGGTTACTGAACACAGTAGATGACCCCATACGCTTTGCACTTCTCCTCGATCATTACCCAGCCTCAGCCGGAAGGCGTGAGGTGGGGCTGAGCGTGGGCGCTCAACTGGAAGGCGTACTGGCATTCTACCCCAGCCGCTACCCCTTACGCGCTTTTCTGATCGAGCATAAGGTACTTACAACCGAGAGCCAGGTAAGCTGGCCAAAGCCATCAACCGATCTATGGGCCGGCTATCAACAGCAACTATCACAGTTACCATGGTCAGAGCATTATCCGTATCTATTAAATACCGGGCGCATTTTGCGTGATAGTAAGGGGCATTACTGGTGGCAAGACAACCTCGCTCAGCAGCACCTACCATTAAGCAACGCTAACCTCCCACAATTGTTATTGGGCTGTGAATTACGTTCTGCATTTATTCTTTGGGATGGCGACCGCGCTGAATTATTCAGTGCCCACACAGAACAATGGGGGACAATTGCGTGCTAACGGAAAACACGATAAACGAAGAACAAGAATTGATTGAGCAGCTTCAACGGCGTTGGATGATCGGTAGCGATGAGCCGCTATCACTGGATGCCTTACCACAAAGCTGGCGGCCTATAATAGAAACCCAAGCGGTTGAGCGTCATTCAATTATGACGTTAGCATTGGCCAGCCAGCATCAATGCGTTTTATTTCAACCAGAACCCCCTGGCGATTTGATACATCACACACCATTACCTGATTTACAGCAGCCACTGATACCTCAACGTTTACGGCCCTTATTTAGGCGCATTATCAAAAACGTCAACAAACAGGCCGCGCTTAAACCGGGGATTTTGTTAGAGCTATTACTACGAAGAGGCTATATTGCTCACCCTGCGGACTGGTTACCCTCAGCCGCAGACGAGGAGCTTCCAGACATCTATCTTCCCTGGTGCCAATGGGCCGCCACCGAGATTGGTACTCACAATAGTCATGACAGTGAGAGCTTGAATGCAGACAACTGGGACGATTGGTATCCAGCGCAACGCATATCACAACTCAAAGCACTACGTTTTAAAGATTCTGCCATGGCTCGAATATTAGTTGAGACTTGCGCACATAAGGAACCCGCAGATAAACGCCTAAGAGTCATACAAACTTTAGCCATAAACCTTTGTGAAGATGACGTTACGTATTTACAAGAGTTGCTAAAAGACCGCTCCCAGAAAATTGTAACGTTAGCAGCGCAGTACCTGGCCAGACTGGGAAAAGGCATACGAACTAAAACGGACAGCAAAGAGAGTAATAATGCAAAAGAGCTCGCACAAGGCTATGAACTTAAAAAAACTGGTATCATAAAAAAGCGCGTACAAGTTTCCCCGTTGAAACTAAAAAGTAAAAAACAGCAAGCTATTAGATCCGAACAACTGGAAAACACTCTGCTTTCTGACTTTGCCGATACT
Organism: uncultured Gammaproteobacteria bacterium; assembly: GCA_913063125.1. Classification (GTDB taxonomy): domain Bacteria; phylum Pseudomonadota; class Gammaproteobacteria; order Pseudomonadales; family Ketobacteraceae; genus 42-54-T18. The sequence goes on from CAJXZM010000103.1 coordinate 6,864, forward strand.
CTGGGTATCAATGTAACGCAATTAGCGGCGAGCTGGCAGTTTTCTGAAAATCGTCCCCATGACAACCAAGCTTTCGTCGCGAATTCTGTCAACACACTGGCTGAAGACGGGATCGAACGGCTTATTGAGAATATCCTGAATTACATCGCAACAGATGATGCCGAATTACATCTGCTGCACATGCTGACCCCACGGTTATCTGAAAGTCGACGTTCGTCATTAATGGGTGAGATAGTAAAAAAACATTCAATCAATTTTTCTTTTCGGGATTACTTGTCTTTTTCGCATACACCTCTCATCGAGCTACATTGGAATACGTTAAAATCGACTCGCCCCTGGAAGAGCCTTGAGAAAGAGATAAAAAAAGATTTAGAAGAAAATGGTTATATTGATAGCCACGCTATCGCGCGAGAACTGTCTGCACTGGGCATGTTCCTGCCACAAGAGGCGGCGGCACAAACCTTAAACGCAATTTTTGACCTAGGTGTATTACGGGCAGACCCAATCACAGATCATCTAAAATTCAACGCAGATCTATCACCCCATCACTAGCACCAATGCAAGGATTCTCTTATGAGCGACATTATTCGCCAACCCGTTGAAATCACATATCAAGCTGAACTTGATGCGTTAAAAGCAGAGGATACGGGTAAAAAGCCTGAAAACTGGCACCTATCGCCACAGGCTGTGGTGACATATTTGATGGGCGGAAAAACGACTGATGGAACAGAGATCTCAGCCAAATATATTGGAAAACGTCGACTGATAGAAACTGCCGTCGCAACATTAGCGACAGATCGAGCCCTTCTATTACTGGGAGTACCGGGCACAGCAAAATCCTGGGTATCAGAGCATTTGTCCGCAGGCATTTCAGGCACTAGCACGCAAGTCATTCAGTGCACGGCAGGCACCGACGAAAACCAAATCCGTTACGGCTGGAACTATGCACAGCTATTAGCCAATGGACCCAGCAAAGAAGCCTTGGTTCCAACCCCCCTATTACGCGCGATGGAATCAGGCTCCCTTTGCCGACTAGAAGAATTAACTCGCATGGGGTCCGATGTACAAGACACTCTGATCACTGTTCTGTCTGAGAAGATGTTACCTATACCAGAATTAAATGACTCCATATATGCGCAACAGGGATTTAACATTATCGCAACGGCGAACAACAAAGATAAAGGGGTTAACGAATTATCCTCCGCATTAAAGCGCCGTTTTAATGTAGTTGTACTGCCTTTGCCTGATGATATGAACGAGGAGATAACAATAATCTCTCGCCGTGTATCAGAAATGGGGGCAAGCCTAGAGTTGCCCGTACCGAAAAATGCTAATGAAGAAATTAAGAAAGTGGTCACCATATTCCGAGAATTACGTGGAGGTGAAACCTTAGACGGTAGAGTCACTTTGAAAACACCTACAGGTAACCTTTCAACTGCAGAAGCGATTTCGGTGATGGTAGGCGGCTTGAGCCAAGCGAATTGGTTTGGTGATGGTCAATTCAATGCCGAGGATATCAGTAGCAACCTGGTTGGCGCCATCGTTAAGGATCCGGTACAAGACAAGGCGGTACTGGAAGAATATCTCGAGACGGTCTTGAAAAAACGACAGGAATTTGCCGACTACTACCAAACCATCAACGAAATTTTGTAAGGATTCAGTAATGTCTAAAGCTGGCATCCATTACTTCGGCATTCGGCATCACGGCCCAGGATCGGCAAAACGACTAATTGCCGCGCTGGATAGGTTGCAACCTGAAAAGGTGCTTATCGAAGGGCCTGCTGATTGCAGCGAACTATTACCTTTGCTCGCCCACCAACAAATGAAACCACCGGTAGCTCTATTAGCCTATTCTGCCGAACAACCTGCTTGTAGTATCTATTACCCCTTTGCTGAATTCTCTCCGGAATACCAAGCCTGCCTATGGGCAGTGAGAAATAATGCCGAGCTGACGTTTATCGATCTACCCGTAAATATTCAGCTCGCGCAACGTCTGCCAGAATACATTGAACCGCAAGACAATGAGAACGATGTAACTGAAACTCAAACACCTAAGCCATCAGAAGAACCTAACGATAGCGAACCCCATAATAACGAGGCTGACCAAATATCCCGCGATCCGATAGGTACGTTGGCACGACTGGCGGGTTATGAGGACGGGGAGGCTTGGTGGAATGAGCTGATTGAACAAAATGGTGATGACGATCAGCAAATTTTCGCTACGGTTGAATACGCCATGGGAGCCTTGCGTGAAAAGCTGACTGGCGACGAAAAAGATACTGTGCATGACATTCAACGCGAAGCACAAATGCGATTGGAGATTGCTAAAGCAAGTAAAACAATCACTGGTGAGATAGCCGTTGTGTGTGGCGCATGGCATGTACCAGCGCTAAGAGAAAAGCACTCTGCCAAATCTGATCGAGAACGATTAAAATCTCTGCCAACCAAACTTGCCAAAAGCAAAGTCAAGACAACCTGGATTCCATGGACCTCACCTCGACTAGCGACTATCTCTGGCTATGGTGCAGGTGTCAGTGCACCGATGTGGTACCAACATATATGGCGACAAAACGATAACGATCAAGCACTGGAACATTGGCTGGGCCATGTTGCACATGCCCTAAGGGAGGCAGGACAAATTGTCTCTACAGCCTCGGTTATCGAAGCTGTCCGTTTAAGCAAAAGCCTGGCGTTGGTAAGAAATCGACCGACACCAGGGTTTGAGGAAATCAGAGAAGCCGTTATTGCTTGTTTGTGTTTTGGGGAAAGCCTGGTCTGGCAACAACTCGAAGATAAGCTCTTGCTCGGCAACTTGGTGGGCGAGATTCCTGATGTCGCCCCTTTAGTGCCATTGTTAGAAGACCTGCAGCGCCTACAAAAGAAAAACAAACTAAAGCCGGAGGCGCTTGAAAGAGAAGTATCACTGGATTTACGCTCCACCACTGGACTAGGGAAATCGATCCTACTCCACAGGCTTAATATTCTGATTGTCCCCTGGGGCAAGCTAATAGATGCTGGCGGCAGTCGAGGTACCTTTCGTGAGCGTTGGCTCCTTTGCTGGGAGCCAGAATATGCGGTAAGACTGGTAGAAAATCTTGTTTATGGGAGCACTATCGAGCAAGCCGCCAACAACAAACTCTGTGAGTCGCTGACACATGAAAACCATCTAGGCAAACTCGCAGATACCGTTCAGCTATGTTTAGAATCACAATTAAACAAAGCCGCAGAAGTTGGTCTTTCCCGACTAAATAACCGTGCGGCACATACCAGCGATGCACTTGAGTTACTCGATAGTCTATCCCCGCTAGTGAATATTTCTCGTTATGGCACCGCCAGAGACATGTCTCTTGGACTTATCGGCGAGTTGATTAACCGACTTTCAATACAAGCAGCACTAGCCCTACCCTACGCATGCCGTAATATAAATGATGAAGAGTCCCAGCATTATCGCCATAGCATCAATAGAGCTCACGCTGCCTTGCAGTTAGCAGAGCTGGATATAACAATTATGGATGAATGGTGGCAAGCGTTACAGCAGGTTATTGCTAGCCACCAGTCTAGCCTGCAAGTTGCAGGGCTTTGCGCCAGGTTATTATACCAAGCCAAAATAATCGATAATGACACCCTGCAAGTACTATTACAAAGAACACTATCGCCTGGATTACCTGTTGCAGATGCTGCACGTTTTTTTGAGGGCTTCTTTACAGATGCAGTACAACGTTTGTTGTATGACCAGGTTCTCATGGATGCCGTCGAGAATTGGTTAATCAGCCTAGAAGAAGAGACGTTTATCGAATCTCTTCCGCTATTTCGTCGTGTCTTTTCCGATCTAGATGCAACAGAACGCAAACGCATGATGGATACTATATTAGGTGGCCAATCAAGTTCACTGGTGCAGAAACGCATCAATTCAATGACGTTGCCACTATGGCCAACCCATTTGCAACGTATCGGAAAATTAATTCAAAGGAATAAAACATGGACGCAGTAGTAAAGGAACGCCGGTGGCGGCTCATGTTAGGCGCGGAAGAAAACGGCAACACAAGCTTATCTGAACGTGACCAACGACTGTCTCAAGCCTTGACCGCACTTTATGGCGATGGCGGGGCATCAGGTAAGAAAGGTCATGGTGGGCTTACCCGGTCAGCACCTAAGGTATCTAAATGGCTAGGGGATATTCGCGAATTTTTTCCCAGCTCTGTCGTTCAAGTGGTACAACGCGATGCATTTGAACGACTTGGGTTGAAAGAAATGCTCATGGAACCAGAGTTTCTATCGGCCATGGAGGCTGATGTACATCTCGTTGCCGACCTTGTAAGTTTACGATCCATTATGCCTGAAAAAACAATGGATACCGCCCGGCAGGTTATCAAGAAAGTCGTCGATGAATTAATGGCACGCTTAGAACAAAAGACCACCGAAGCCGTTCGAGGTGCTGTCAATAAATCAAAGCGTAGCTTTCGACCACGCTTTGCGGATATTGACTGGCCGCGCACGATTACTGCGAATCTAAGGCACTATCAGAAGGAACACAAAACAATAGTGCCAGAGAAGTTGATTGGCTACATGCGACAAAGTCGGCGTATCGTAGATTTAGATGAAGTCATACTATGTGTAGATCAGTCTGGCTCTATGGCGACATCTGTAGTCTACAGCTCTATCTTTGCAGCAGTTATGGCCTCTATACCTGCGGTAAAAACAAAACTAGTCTGTTTTGATACAGCTGTAATTGATCTAACGGATGATTTGGAAGATCCGGTCAGTGTGCTTTTCGGTGTGCAATTAGGTGGCGGTACGGATATAAATCAAGCGATTGCCTATTGTGAAACTAAAATTGAACGCCCAAGTAAAACGCATTTGATACTCATCACCGACCTCTATGAAGGTGGCGACGCCGAAAGCCTAAAAGGGCGAGTTGCAAATCTTATTAGCCAGGATGTTAATGTCATTACTCTTTTGGCTCTGAGCGATGACGGTAGACCATCCTATGATGTGGACCTAGCTGCTGATTTTGCAGCTATCGGTTCACCTGTATTCGCCTGTACGCCAGATCAGTTTCCAGGTTTAATGGCAACTGCTTTAAAAAGAGAGGACGTATTGAGCTGGGCAGCAGATCAAGATATTAAAGCTATTAGACCCGCGGAATAATACAGTTTTACCAAAACCGGAACTAAATTTATGAAATGCGTAGTAATCAGTGATACCCACGGTATGTATAGCGACGTAGAAATCCCACCAGGAGATGTATTCATTCATGCTGGAGATATTCTAGGTCGAGGGGAACTGTCAGAATTAGTAGATTTCAACAATTGGCTGAGCACTCTTCCCCATAAACATAAAATCGTTATTGCGGGTAATCACGATTGGTGTTTCGAGCGTAACGAAGAAGAATCAAGATCCCGCTTAACAAACGCTATCTATCTAAAAGATGAGTCAGTAGAAGTTGATGGCGTGAAATTTTACGGTTCTCCATGGCAACCTTTTTTCTTCAATTGGGCCTTCAACTTGGAGAGAGGAATGGCGCTAAAAGAAAAATGGGATCTTATTCCAGATAATATAGATATTCTGATCACTCACGGCCCTGCTCTTGGCATTTTGGATCAAGTAGTAGACGGAAGTCATGTCGGATGCGAGGAGCTCTTTAAGGCAATTGGACGTGTTAAGCCGAAATATCACATATTTGGCCATATCCATGAAGGTTATGGTTCCAAGACGCTGGCTGGTTGTACCCATATCAACGCCAGCACAACGACCGAGCGATATATTCCATCAAACAAACCGATCACTTTTGTGATAGAAAAATAGGTAAGGCGTCCAATAATACGCGGCCCCAAACTTTAGCCAGTAAATCAAACAGCCCGCCATCTCTAACATTCCAGTTACGAGTAATTAAGGTTGCATACTCTTCATTAAGAACAGGATAAAAAATCGGTTGTCCTGGCAATCGAGGTGGCCAACGCTTGTTTCCACTCAGCTTAACTAGCTCAAGTTCGTTCGGTCCAGTTGGCCTGTATAGAGTTACTGTTTTCATGACGTCCATCCCCCTCAATATGTTTATTTAAAAAAATATAAAACACCACTTGACACAAAGTGGCAACAAGCCACTATAATAGTGGCATAGAGACACTATATCAACGCCAATTTGAAAACTCAAAGAAAATGAAACTTTCAGCAGAGAACATCAGGAACAACAAAGACTTACTCGACTACCTAAACCATGGCAAGCGAGCCAAGTATATACTCTTTTGGGGCCACCAAAATAAGAATGGCCAGATTGATAAAACCTGCTTTAGCCAATGGTATAACGCCTCATTTGAAATAGACGGGAAGCACTATAAAACTGCCGAACATTTTATGATGGCAGAAAAAGCTCGACTGTTTAGTGACTTAGAAATAAGAGAGTTGATTTTACAAAGCAATTCGCCAGGTGAAGCCAAAAGATTGGGGCGCAACGTTAAAGGGTTTAACGACAGCATTTGGAACAATAAACGTTTTGATATTGTCGTAACCGCAAACGAAGCTAAGTTTTCTCAAAACGAGGCTCTTGAAGATTACCTACTATCTACGGGAAAGCGTGTATTAGTAGAAGCCAGTCCTGTCGATAAAATATGGGGCATAGGCCTTGCTGAAGATAGCCCGTCGATAGATTCACCGTATAAATGGCGGGGCCAGAATCTATTAGGCTACGCCTTAATGGAAACCAGACAAAGACTAAGACTAAGACTAAGACTAAGACTAAAAAAATAGTACAAAGAACAGAGAAAAGAGAAATGGAAAACTGATTCTCTTAAAAATTGATACTCAAGCTATGGTTAACGCTGGCGTATTATTCTTTCAATCTGCAAACGGGGTATGGCTTACTGATGAAGTACCACCCCAATATTTATCGAGAAAACCATGAACAACATAACGTTAATTGAAGGAGACATTACTACCGCAAAGGTTGACGTAATTGTTAATGCCGCCAACCCCATGATGCTCGGTGGCGGTGGCGTCGATGGCGCCATACATAAAGCCGCCGGACCTCGCCTACTTGAAGCTTGCCTAAAAGCTCAATCGATCAACGGTATTCGCTGTCCTACTGGAGAAGCACGAATAACTGACAGTGGGAATCTACCCGCTAAAAAGGTAATACATGCTGTTGGACCAAGGTATAGAATAGACAAGAACCCTAGACTGGTGTTAGCGAACACCTATACAGCGTGCTTAGACCTAGCGATTAGCAATGAGTTAAAAAGCATCGCTTTTCCGGCCATTTCTTGTGGATCATACGGCTATCCACTTCATGAAGCGGCAACCATCGCCTTCTCTATCTGTAAAAAGGAGAAGTATGTTAATTTAGAGATGTACTTCTATTTGTATGGCACAAAAACGATGGCTATTTGGGAAGAAATATTGGATTTTTAATAAAGCCTAATATTTCTTTAACGAGGACCTTCCAAACTCCTAGCAAAGAAATGACTTTCTCCCTCGGGCTTCACTCTATAGAGCTTTGCAGGGCGATTACTTCCTGTTTTCATCTCGCCGGTTTCTTCCAAAATATCCGCATCTAGGATTCTTCGCCGAAAGGATTTTTTCTCAACCGCCTTATCCAGAATAATCTCAAATGTTTTTTGTAGTTCCGTTAACGTGAAATCAGCAGGTAACAAATTAACTGGCAACGAGGTATATTGGACTTTCCCCTTAAGGCGCCCATGACAGGCTTTCAACACAGCATCATGATCAAATGCTAATGCAACTTTTTTTTCCATATCCTCAATAGGAACCCAAGTAACATCCTCAGAACTTTCATCTTTACTCAACACAATATCATCAGATGAAATCAACGCTAAATAAGCAACCGTGACAGACCAACCCCTTGGATCGCGCTTAGCACCACCAAAACTTTCTACTTGTTCGAGATATGGTGTATCAACGCCGGTTTTCTCTTTTAATTTACGATAGGCAGTGTCACTTAACGTCTTATCCAGTTTCATATCAACAAAACCACCGGGCAGAGCCCACTTTCCCTTGGCAGGATGCTGCGCTCTTTTCACAACCAACACCTGCAGCTTGCCTTCTTTCACGGTGAAAATGGCCATATCGACAGTGATCATGGGTACATCAAAGTCATGTATGTTGTAGTTTTGAAGAAACTGTTTTTCAGTTAATTGCTTTGCCATTTAGGAGTACCATGGTTGAAATCAGGTGGCTTATAGTCATATCGCCCCTATCTTAGTGGCAATATAACTATAAGTCGCACGTTCATTGAAATATTGACATCATTTTTTAAATCAAGGGCTTGACTACATAGTGGCAATGAGCCACTATGTAGTCAAGCCAGCCACATGGATGGGATTCATCCACTAACACGGCAACTAATCGAAACCGGACAGACCGGTTATCATTTCAGCTCCTAACCGGGAGCACAACAGCAAGGAACTTGCTGCCATGAGCAACAAAAAATTCGACTTTTTAGTCTTCATTGGTCGCTTCCAGCCTTTCCATATGGGCCACCTAACGGTGATTGAAGCCGGTTTACAGCAAGCGGATCAATTGATCATCTTATGTGGCTCAGCTCACCAACCACGATCAGCTCGCAACCCGTGGAGCGTGACAGAGCGAGAAAGCATGATCCGTGGCGCGGTATCTGCCGATAACAATAACCGAGTTCACATCGCACCATTAATGGATATTGCCTATAACGACGAATCTTGGGTTCGCAACGTACAGGCTACGGTTAACGGTTTAGTAACCGCTCACCACGGTGTACCGCATAAAATGCCAAAGGTAGGGTTGATAGGACACAGCAAAGACCAAAGCTCCTACTACTTAAACTTGTTCCCGCAATGGGGAGCGGTTCAGGTTGATAACTTTAAAGGCATTAGTGCTACTCCCATTAGAGAAGCGATATTCACAGAAGACGCGCTTTCAAATGACACGCCTTCAGATAACATCGGCGATGAAACCTACATAAACAGCAACGAAGCTAAACAATTGTTGCCAACGAATGTACGACAACATGTCTCAGCATTTTATAGCACTGATATTTATGCAGAGGTAAAAGGAGAGCACGACTTTGTCGCCAAATACAAACAAGCGTGGAGCGCAGCACCCTACCCTCCAACCTTTGTTACTGTCGATGCCGTAATTGTACAAAGCGGACACATTTTGATGGTAGAACGCAAAGCAAGACCTGGAAAAGGTTTGATGGCTTTACCCGGTGGTTTCGTTGACCACGGGGAACGATTGGTCGATGCGTGCCTAAGAGAATTACGCGAAGAAACACGATTAAAAGTACCTGCTCCGGTATTAAAAGGATCAATCAAAGGGCAAGAAGTTTTTGATGACCCCCACCGATCTGCAAGAGGAAGAACAATTACTCACGCATTTTACATGGAGCTAGAGCCAAACAAGGCTTTACCCAAAGTAAAAGGTGGCGATGATGCAAAATACGCGATGTGGGTTCCACTAGCGAACTTAGATCCAACACAGATTTTTGAAGATCACTATTTCATTATTAAAAAGATGACAGGTATGTAATACCAACACAATTACACACATAGATACGGGGATAGACCCTGTATCTGCCCTAAATGACTGGAGGATTTCCATCATGAGCAGCATCAATAGTAATATTATCTTAAACGCGGACTCTTACAAAGCGTCGCACTTTTTACAGTACCCACCTAATACCACACAAGTCTCTAGCTACATTGAGGCGCGTGGCGGCCAATACAAAAACGCCGTGTTCTTTGGGTTGCAGATGTTCATTAAAGAATATTTGACCAAACCCATTACCAATGCAGACGTTGATGAAGCAAAAATCATTTTTGACGCTCACGGCGTACCGTTTAACGAAGACGGCTGGCGCTATATCGTCAACGAGTATGATGGTTTTTTACCTATCGAAATTGAGGCTATACCAGAAGGCACCGTTATACCGGTTAAAAACGCCATGGTACAGGTCATCAACACCGACGCTAATTGCGCCTGGTTGACAAGCTATGTTGAAACCGCCTTGTTACGCGCAGTGTGGTACCCCACTACCGTAGCAACGGTTTCTTGGAATTGCCGCCAGGTTATACAGCGTTATATGGAAGAAACGTCCGATAACACTGACGGCATAGAATTTAAGTTACACGACTTTGGTGCTAGAGGAGCTACCACTGAAGAAGCTGCTGCTATTGGTGGTGCCGCACACTTAGTGAGCTTCCAAGGAACTGACAACATCAGTGGCATCATTGCAGCACGTAGATACTACAAAGCGGAAATGGCAGGCTTCTCAATCCCAGCCGCCGAACACAGCACCATAACAAGCTGGGGCAAAGATAACGAAACAGCCGCATTTGAAAACATGTTGGATCAATTTAGTGGACCTGGAAAAGTCGTAGCGGTTGTGAGTGACTCCTATGATTTATGGAATGCTATCGACAATATCTGGGGTGATGAATTAAGGGCCAAAGTTGAGTCAACCGGCGGCACCTTAGTTGTCCGCCCTGATAGTGGCGATCCAATCAGCATCGTTACTGAAACCATTGAGCGTTTAATGAAAAACTTTGGTTATGAAGTGAATGCGAAAGGCTACCGAGTATTACCCGATTGCATCAGAGTGATACAAGGTGACGGCATCTCTCAACAAACCATAGAAGCAATTTTGGAAGCAATGAAACAGCGCAAACAAAGTGCTGACAACGTGGCCTTTGGTATGGGCGGAGAGTTGTTGCAGAAGATCAACCGCGACACCATGAGGTTTGCCATGAAAGCTTCAGCGGCAAAAGTCGAAGGATTGTGGAGGGATGTGTTCAAAGATCCTATTACTGATCAAGGTAAACGCTCTAAGAAAGGCCGCTTAGCCGTTGTTAAATCTGCATCTGGCAAAGTAAAAACCATAAGAGCACAGGATATTGGCCAAGGTGAAAACATGATGGTAACCGTTTTCAAAAATGGCAAAGTCATCAAAGAATATGATTTTGATGAAGTTCGCGCTCAGGCTACAGAAGGGTATCAATAAATCAACAGACGTAAACCGCAAAGCAAAAAGAGCCTGGATAAACCGGGCTCTTTCAGGCTTAGGTGTATGCCATTCAATCTTTTGGGGAATACGAACCCATTACTTTTTTAATGCATCAAACGCTACGTTTTCTACATTAAAATTGGCCAATTTGTCATTCCTATGTATTTGGGTGGATATAAAGTACTGGTGAGATACTCGCCTTGTGAGCACGAGCATCTACCTACTTAAGGTTTTCTATCGATCTGCCAGTTCACGCTTTAAGGTTAGACCTCGATGATAAACAAGTTTAACCAATTCTTCATACGCATCGTCAATAGACAGAAAGTTGTCGTCATCGTCATCATCTCTTTCGTCCGTAGCATTCATCATAAAGACAAATCCTAGTTTATTGTATTGATCATATCGCATTTCTGAAAGCGACCCTGGGTCGACTCCATTGTGACCAAAAACTGTACCATCGTTGTTCCACAATATTCCCAACTCGCCCTCATCTGTTATACGTTCACTTTGCCCAGATAGTAGATTGTTGACACTGGATTCGCTGAGAATGCGCTGACCATTGAGCTCTCCCCCTCTTACGACACTCAATAGATAGTTCGACAGGTCGGTCGCACTACTTTTCAAACCGCCATCACTCCAAGTAGCCAGTTGGTACTCTGGAAGTGGGATTCGACCATCTTCAGTGATGGCATAACGAGTGGCGGGATTTTCCTGCTCTTCGGTATAACGATGTCTAAACCAATGCGTTTGAGTCATGGCCAGCGGCTGAAAAATGCGCTGCTCTGTCCAACTTTCAAAATCTATACCCGTAGCACTCGCTAAGGTATCCGCTGCAAGCGCCGCACCTACATTGGAATAATTATAGATTCCACCGGGCGCTACCTCGATATAGTTTTTCTCTGCGTCGTATAGCAGACCACCCTGACCCAAATAGCTTTTTAGAAAGCCCCTTTGGTTGACTTCAACGGGTTCTGGGCAGCCTTGCACGGCAAAAAATGCAAACAAACTGCTATTATTTTCTTCAATATAATAAGCGCAGTCATAATAGTCACTATCGTTAATGATTGATGTATGAGTGACCAAATGGCGTAACGTAATACCTTGATGTTCGTCTGGTGAATTGATCGGCATGCCCGGGTTTAAGTCTTTCACAGAATCATCTAATGTGAAAACACCTTCCTCGAGCGCCTGTGCAATACCAACCCCAATAAAAGTTTTACTGGTGGAACCCAATGTAAAAGGGGTGTTAGCCGTCACCGGCCTTTGAGTTTCCAAATCAGCGTAACCAAAGGAGGTTTGCCCCAGCAGTGTCTCGTCATTGATCCATGACACACTAAAGCCTGGTATTTTCGCCGCGGCCATAATCTCATTCACATCTTGTTCAAATTCTATTTGAGAGACGTCATAAGTTACTCCATAGTCTTTCAACGCTTCAGCAATCGCTGGAAAACTCGCGAATGATTGGCTACTCAAGCTAGTGACCGGAACGTCAAATTCGGGAGGTATACCGGTAGCTTCATAAATTTGACCCTTGGGATCCTGAACAATTTCAAAAGAAACATCCGCCTCCCACCCTTCACTTAATTCCACAGACAGTGTGTTTGAATGAATACCTTTCGTGGCTTCCCCTATGTGCTTAACATGGGGTAGCGAACGCATTGCAAAGGTAAATGCTTCTGCAGCACTTGCCGTATTCGGGCCTGTGATCAGTGTGATGGGTTTTGTATAAACGCCGTCTTCATGAGGCTCGACATAGAAACTTCTTAGCTCGGTTAAATTCCCGGTATTGTAAGTTTGATTACGATAGGCGAGTCGCTTCTGATCAGCAAATCGGCTGGCAATGGCAAAAGCGATGGAGTCATACCCTCCCCCATTAAAGCGAACATCAACAATTAATGAATCCGTATTGTTCAACACTCTCATAGCCCTGTCCATGACCTTTTCCACAGACTCCAGCTCATCTTCTTGAGTAGCCTCATCGTCACCGGTAAACAATGTCATGGCATTCACTTGCAGATAACCAATATTGTTTTTTAGAACGCCCCAGGTGACGAGGTTTGCCTCGTCTAAAATTTGGTGATGTTCAAAGGACTCAATGGCATACATATCGTCGAGTGTTTCAGTAAACCCCTCGATCAGAAGAACGTAACTTTCAAATGCGTCTAGATCCGTTTGTTCCGTAATAAATTCAGCGTAGCGATCATACCCCGTCAATACTTCAGGCAAGTACTCCACGCTGTTGCCTTCGACCTCTGCCAATAACTGAACATGACCATCATCCAGCGGACGTAGCATTTGTTCAAACACGTCAAACAGCTCTGAGTCCGTTGTATTTGCGGTTACTTTTGAGCGATTTAATTCGTATTGCTCACCCCAGTCCATCTCTCGTTGGTCAAAAAAAGCATAATAGTCATGATAAAAATGCCAAAAATGCTCAAACATAAACTCAGGATTATAGGCTTTACTACCTTGAGGGTTTAAACAAGTCTCTGGTAAGTCATCCCGTTTCTTAAACGTTATTCGATTGATTTCATGAGAATCGCTTTCTATCAGTGAAAATCTCTGATTACCTTCATTTTTGACACTCGTATATTCCTTGTTTGCTTCGCCGGATGAGATACCAGGTTGCTGGGTGCAGGTCGCACGAGTGTATTGGTAGGTAGTTACCGTATCGCTACTAATTTCCATAACTAAACCCGCGCCTTCCTGCACCCAGATACCGTTAAAGTCGGTCAGTTTAAGGTTAGAGGATGAAGCTGGGTCTTTGTCATCAGAGCAGCCTGACAAAACAAGTAGCGATAAAGATAGAGGCAAAAATAACCCGGGG
>CAJXZM010000104.1 GCA_913063125.1 uncultured Gammaproteobacteria bacterium
AAGCGGATGACCATGCTGCGTCATGGGGCGCTAGGTTATGCCTTTCAATCCGCAAAAAACCTCTTTGAAACATCAAAATTGCTGAGCAAATACATTGATACTCGGTCTGGAGGTGGTCAGCGATTTGAACGTATCGAAAGCCAGGATACCATTTCTATCGTTTTCTCTCTTGAACGGCATGAGTTGGGGCCTGATGTTGAACGTTTCCAATGCTTAACGTTACTGTTTAATGTGGAACACTTAGGTCGTTATTTGACCGGTACGTTGCGGGAACATGTCACCAACGAAATTCAGCTAACCAGTGCTGCTAATGGAGATATTCCTAGCAATATCCTACCGTCGGGATTAACGATCACCTACGATCAACCGGTTAACCAATTGGTATGCCCTAAAGAGTATTTTTACCGCCCTTTAGTAACTACCGATCAACAGGTTTTTAATTCTGCGATGGAACAAGTGGAAAAAGAAATGATGTTGCTAGACCCCGTGGTTGATATTGCTCTCATTGTGCGTAATAAATTACGCGATCACTCTGGGAAATTGCCACCGTTGCAGAAAATGGCTGATGATTTACACCTTTCGGCGAGCAGCCTAAAACGAAAGTTAAAAAATGTGGGAGCAACTTATCTGCAATTACGAGAGTCTGTGCAATTCCATAAGGCAAATTACTTGTTAGCCACAACGCAATATTCCATTGAGCAGATTGCAGATATGTTGGGGTATGCCGATGGCAGTAATTTTAATAAAGCCTTTAAACATTGGAGTGGCTTAACGCCGAGTGAATATAGGAAGAGGAAATAGCCGGATATATATCTAACATGTAGTTGGATGCATTGTGACATACATCAGAGATTATGGGTGTTGGCACTAGCCACGTGTGTTATATACTTACCGGATTCACCAGTAATGGTATTGCAGAAACGTAAAGGTATTGAACGTATACATGGATTACATTTGGGTTGCCGTAGCCTTTGTTTGCGGTTTTTTAGTGAAGCAAATAAATTTACCACCGCTCGTAGGTTACCTTGCCGCAGGTTTTGGATTGCATGCGCTCGGTTTTGAACCTGATGAGCTGTTAGAAACCTTGGCTGATTTGGGTGTGACGTTACTATTATTCACAATTGGCCTAAAGCTGAACATTAGAAGTTTGTTTAAAACCGAAGTTTGGGTTGGCGCAGCTGGTCAGATGAGTGTTGTTGTTTTATTGACGATACTTAGCTGCCTGATATTTGCCTCTCTCGGTCTGGCCTATTTTTCAGGGTTAGATTTGCAAACCGCTGCATTAATTGGTTTTGCAGTTAGTTTTAGTAGCACGGTTTGTGCTGTGCAGGTGCTTGAAGAGAAAGGCGAGGTTAAGGCTCGCCATGGGCAAATAGCAATTGCTATTCTAATCATTCAAGACATTGTTGCGGTTATATTTGTCACATTCGCCACGGGAGAGGCCCCTTCTTGGTGGGCGTTATCATTACTTGCTTTACCGTTGTTTAGACCCCTACTTTTTAAGCTACTTGCAAGAAGTGGCCATGGAGAAGTACTGTTATTGGCGGGGTTCTTCTTGGCGTTTAGCGGTGCAGAATTATTCAAAGCGGTTGGTTTAGAAGCTCACCTGGGAGCCTTGGTGATGGCTGCATTGTTGAGTGGTCACGGTAAATCTATAGAACTTGCGAAATCGTTGTTGAGTTTTAAAGATATATTTTTGATTGGTTTTTTTCTTTCAATTGGATTTACCGCGCTGCCTACCGTGGAAATGCTGGGGGTAGCACTCATTATGGCAATAGCGTTACCTGTTAAAGCAGGGCTACTATTCATTTTGTTAACGAGTCTTAAAGTACGTGGCAGGACGGCATTTTTAACGGCACTGAATTTAGCAAACTACAGTGAATTTGGTTTGATAGTATGTTCTGTGAGCGTAATGCACGGGCTACTGTCGAAAGAGTGGCTTGTCATTATGGCGTTAACGGTTTCGTTATCATTTATCTTTTCAAGTATTATCAATATGAAAGCCCATGTACTCTATGTTCGCTGGAGTCGCTATATTAATCGTTTCGAAAGACTAGAACGTTTACCTGAAGATAGCTTCTCTCAACCTAAAGGAGCCAGTGTACTTGTTCTCGGCATGGGGCGGGTGGGAACCGGTGCTTATGATTCAATGCAAGAAAGCTTAAAAAATGAAGTGTGTGGTGTAGATGTCGACAGAGGACGTGTTGCTTCACTTTGTGATACAGGAAGAAACGTTATCGCAGCTGACGCAGAGGACCCTAATTTCTGGACTCATATTCAGTTAGATACAATCAATTTGATCATGCTTGCCATGCCCAATTATTTAGATGCTTTAGAAGTGATAAAACAGATTCAACATGCGGGTTATAAGGGGAAAATCGCAGGTATCGCTCGATATCGTGATGAAGAAAAAGCGTTACTTGAAGCCGGCATAAATGTAGTGTTTAACTTTTACGCAAAGGCGGGAACAGGTTTAGCGGATGAAAGTATTCATTTGTTGGGTAGAAAATAATTGTCAGATTTATTTTATAAAAAATCCATTGAAGATTCCCGGATCCGTCGTACCTTGGATGAACGTTTTTAATGGATGATACTTATATCTTACAAGCGTTGGCTATGTTTTTCTTTAGCTTATGGAAAACCTATATCGGCCCACTGATGGCTGCTGGCCTTGGTTTCAGTTATTGGGAGATGTTGACCTACAATTTGGGGGCGGCGGTAATTTCTACCCTGGGCGTTTTAGGTACGAACGATTGGTTTTTAGCTCGTCGTAAAACTAAGGTGAAAGGTTTCGATAAGAATCTGCGCCGGATTTTACGGTTTTGGAGAAGGTACGGAAAGTGGGGGGCAGCGCTATTATCACCGGTATTATTTGGAATTCCCACTTACGCTTTTGTTGCGAGGCGCTTGAAAGATAAGCGACGAGATATCCTAATGGAAATTTCAGTGGTAACATTTATTTGGTGTTCAGTGCTTTACTGGCTGGGATTACAGGGAATAATAATAGCAGAAACAAATAGCCTTCTATATTTATCCTAATGAAAGAAATGATAGGTCGAGCAAGTAAACAGTGGCTTATACGTCCATAACGCTAAGAATATAATTTTGACAAATTGGAATCACTCGGAGAAAAATAAATGTCGAAGACCCCTCAGATAAGGAATTTCAGTTTGTTATGATAGATGTGGCCGGTGATGCAGCTATCTTTTAACGAAACAAAAAACAATTGAAAAAAACACTGGCCGTTGGAGGAACGCATTCCAATGCGAAATCTTCAACCTTTACCTCCTTCGGAAGCAGTGATTTTGTCGTTGGCTAACGCAGTATGATTTTGTGGAAATAAGGTAAGCTTGCATGTCCAGTTACTTAAACCAATAAACCATTTTTCATCAGCGGTAAAATGGTTTATTGGTTTATGCGCATTACAAGTTTTTTGATAATAATCGACAAGTAAAATTATCCGGATTTGAACAATGTGTTGTTGGCTGCTTTTTATTGAGTGTCATTAGAGTACTTTGTTCCCACCAGGTCTCGTTGGCATCGGGATAATCAATGTCGACTATTTGTCCAATTTTGGGTGTTAGCAATTCAAAGTTTTCTGATTTCGAGTATTGGTATAGTTGCTGAATTGGGTCATACCAAGTGTGCAGTGACAGTTCGAACATACCCCAGTGGATAGGGAAATATTTCTCTGCTTTTAAATCTTTAAATGCTTTAACACCTTCACTTGGTAACATATGTACATCTTGCCAATTTTCGTTGTATTGACCGGATTCAATAAAGGCTACGTCAAAAGGACCATATTTTGTTCCAATGTCTTTAAAGTGAGACCCATATCCAGAGTCGCCACTAAAATATACATTATGATCATTACTCTTAATTACCCAAGATGCCCAAAGTGTTGCATTTGCATCGAATCCATTCCGACCAGAAAAATGATGAGCAGGCGTTGCAGTAAATGTAATGGAATCAAAGGTGGCTGTTTGCCACCAATCTTTTTCGATTATTTTACTCTCTTGGACTCCCCATTTCTTAAGGTGGCTACCCACACCTAAAGGCGTAACAAACGTAACATCTTTATCCACAAAGAACTTTATGCTTTTCATATCTAGGTGATCATAATGATCATGGGATATTAAAATGTAGTTGATATCTGGAAGTTCTTCTAGATCGAGAATGGGTTTTTGAAAACGTTTAACAAAAGACTTTATGGGGGAAGCCGCTTCCGAAAATACAGGATCTACTAAAATGATATTTCCGTCCATATTCATTAGAAATGAGGAATGGCCAAACCAAATGGTTTTGAGGTTCTTGCTGGGTTTTAAAAATGCGGCTAAATCTGGTTTCAGTTCCGGAAGTTTATTGGCAGGAACACGGTCTATCTCTGGTGTAATCCAGTCTTTGATGATTTTCCAATTGATGTTGCTTTTTTTCATTTCTGTAATAGGTTGGGCTTTACGATTTATAAATCGGCCTTTTTCTGGATTGTAATTCGTTGATGTTTGTATTCTCGTTAAATCACTTCCTTTTGGGGATTTACCCAGTTCATTCCAGTCAAACATCATTATTCCTCCAATTATTACGGCAATAGTAATTCCAAAAAATATCTTCATCGATTTCACCTGACTTATCCTGATTTATCCTCCTGTTCCTTTGAGGTCTTCTTTGTTAAAGTAAACATCTGTGTGTACTTTGAAGTATTTGTGGTTGAAAATCAACGAAAAGTAAACAAAAGTGTTTACATATTTTTAAAGCTAAATAAAAACAGGGGGTTACGTGGCAGTAAAAGATAAGAAAATAGCTCAAATTCATAAGGCTGCGATCCAGGAATTTCTAAAAAAGGGTTTGGATGCCGCGTCTATGCACAGTATTGCTGAATCTGCTGAGGTTTCCAAAAGGACGCTCTACAAGTATTTTCCCACGAAAGGTGAACTTTATGGTGCTCTTATTGATGAACTTCTGGATCGGGTTTATGAGAATCAGTTGCATTACTTCAACGATATTCCAATAAAGAATCAACTGGAAAAGATTGTGAATGATAAAATTGATCTTTTTATGTCGGAGTCTTTTCTCAACATGTCGAAAATCGTTCTGGGCGAAATGCTAAAATCTCGGAAACCATCTGACGACCAATTGGAGAGAATGTACAGTGCAGAAACCATGTTTATTAATTGGATTGACGAAGCAAGAAAGGATAAAAAAATAAGTTCAGAAGTAGATAGTGAAATAATCGCGAGCCAATTTCATTCAATTCTGAAAGGGCAAACGTTTTACCCCATTCTTTTCTATTTTGCTGATATCAAAATGATTGATAAAAAAGGTGCTAGAGACATGACGGTAAGCTTCTTTCTACGTTCATTTTGTTCCTAGTTATCGCATCTAGCCATTGAGAATAAAGGCCCGGATATTCCAGAAGAAGAAAAAATTCATTTAGTGAAAAGTACCCTGAATATTTTTCATAACGGGGCCGCTGTTTCGAAATAGAACGATTTACTTGGAGAAATACAATGTCGAAAACCTCACGTATTATGGTATCCACTAAGCGAAAGAGAAAAAAGGAAACCGTTGTTCTTCGAGATGAACTTCCTGCTTTACAAAAAGGGGAGGTTCGCATTGCGGTTGATAAGTTTGGACTCAGTACCAATAACGTGTTCTACGCTCAAATGGGTGAGGCGCCTTTGCTGAAATTCTTCCACGTTTATCCACTAGAGAAGCATAAAGATCTGGTGAATGTACCTGCGTGGGGGTTGGGCACCATTATCGAATCAGAGAATCCTGAGTTTACCGTTGGCGAGCGTTATCGAGGTTTTTTTCATATGACGAACGTAGTACAGATGAAAGCCAGGCGGTCATCTGATGGTTTGGTTGCTATTGGAGGCAGTCGGGATAAGTTAAACAAAGCTTACAATCGTTTCGTGAGGGTGAGTGATGGGCCGACCTCGCCATTTACAGGAGTAGGCAGTAAACCTGATCTCGCAATGGTTGCCGCTCCAGGGGCGCTGAGTGGTTTCGTTATCTATGAGTTGTTGAGAATGAAAAATTATTATGGGGGCAACAGTGTTGTTTTGACCTCTGCCTCTTCCAAACTGTCACTTGCTACAGCGGTATGCCTACAGGAAGCGCGTGCAAATGGAACTGTTAAGAAAGTGGTTGGTTACACTTCAATAGCTAATGCAGAATTTGTTCAGTCGACGGGCCTCTTTGACGATGTGTTGACCTATGATCAAAACCTGTCCTCTAATAAAGAACTTCAGTTTGTTATGATAGATGTGGCGGGTGACGCAGCTATTTTCCAACGAAACAAAAAACATTTGAAAAAAGCACTGGCTGTAGGTGGTACTCACTCCAATGCGAAAGCGTCAACCTTTACCGCTTTTGGGCCATCGGGGTTGGCAAAAATGGTGAGTGGAATGATAGCCCCTAAGTCAATTGCGAGTTGGGTAGACAGTAAACTCAATCCGAAACTGGAAATGTTTTTTGCACCCAGCGTAATGGCTGTGTTGATGGATAAGTTTGGGAAGGAAGAATTTGAAAAAATGGGGGACGCTGCATTGAACATGTTTGTTGTTGCTGCCATTGATAATGGTTGGATTACCGTGGTTCGAGGCGACGAACCCGAAGCCGTTCAAGCAAGTTATGAGCGGGTATTTCGAGGTAAGTTGCCGCCTTCAGAAGCCGTTATTTTGTCGTTGACGAACGCCAAATAGCATTTATAGATGATGACGACTTGTTTGTATTCATCATCTATACTTCGTTTGTTAGGGTGGGTGATGATCCTATGGCGAAGGTTAGTTAATAGCTAGTTATATTTTTTTGGGGGGGGCTCATGCTCACTAAAGAACAGATTACATTGTATATAAAACTGGATGGCAGTATTGATTCTTATCAGATTTTAGAAAACAAACTTGAGCCAAACGAAACAATACCCGGTGATGTTTGGGCGGTAATCGTTGATATAGTTCAACGATTAGTCCTTCGTCGTTGTAAAGTTGAGTCAAAAACATACGCTAGTGAAACGGATGAGCTTATAGAGAAGCATTTACACGACCAAGAATCACTTGAGCTATTGATTTCATTTTGCAATGATAACAAAAGGAACTAGGAGCCCAATTTTCAATGTTAAAATACCCCAATGAGTTATTCTAACTGATCCGCGAAAATGTTATTGGAAACAAGTCAGATTTTCAGTGTACGGGACTCTAACCTGCTAGACGACCTTATATCCCTCGTTGGAGCAGTGCCCAACGGTAGTGACTGTTGGTCCTGATAACGTCATCAGATTTAGGGTTTTCATCAGGTTAATGCTACAAAAGATGAATGAGTCGCTTCTAAAGGCCTTTAAATAATGTATATAGTCACCTAGACTGAGTTTGACCGTTTATTATTCCATCAAGTCTACCTCGAAAAAAATGAATGAAGCCGACAGCTAACCCGAAGAGACCTGTTCTTTTTTTGATCGCCATCTTTGTTGTGATGCTGGCAATGCCCCTGAGCGCGAATAACGAGTTTAATGCCCCTAATCTCACGCCTATAACCGTTCAGTTAAAGTGGAAGCATCAGTTTCAGTTTGCGGGTTATTACGCGGCGGTGGCAAAAGGTTTCTATCAACAAGCCGGGTTTAATGTCACCCTTAAAGAAGCTAACCCCAAGATTGACCCAGTTGAAGAGGTAATGTCGGGGCGTGCCGACTATGGTGTGGCGAATTCGGAACTAATGCTTTATCGATTAAACGGTGTGCCAGTAACTGCTCTAGCAGCATTTATCCAGCACTCCCCTGTGGTTTTGATGAGCCTTAAAGATTCAAATATTTATAGTCCTCAAGACTTAATCGGGAAAAAAGTCATGTACCCGCCCGGTCCTTATGGAGCAAACACCCGAGGTATTCTATTAAGGGAGGGGATCGAGTTATCTCAAATTGAATCGGTACCTCTTTCATTCAATATTAATGATCTTATTAATCATGACGTGGATGTGATGGTTGGTTACGTTACTGATCAGCCTTATTTGTTGCAGCAGCGTGATATCGCTTATAACCTTATCGACCCACGAAACTATGGTATAGATTTTTATGGCGATACGTTGTTTACACAAGAAAGGCGTGTTGATCAAGAGGCCGAGGAGGTTGCTCAATTTCGTGCTGCAACGATAGCGGGGTGGCGATATGCCATTCAGCACCCTGACGAGGTTATTGATATTCTATTGAATCAATACCATTCAGAGAAAAATAAAGATGAACTTCAATATGAAGCTAATGCGACCATAAAATTGATTGTTCCCAAGCTTGTGGATGTAGGGCACATGAATCCTGGACGCTGGGAACATATTGCAGAGGTTTTTATTGGTATGGCGATGACTGACGGGGTGTTTCAAAACGATGGTTTTATTTATACTCCTGAGAAAGAAAAAGCGGCTCAAACATTGCGACTGTTTTTTCGCGTTGCATTTGTTATATCCGTCATCGTTGTTCTTTTTGTTGCTATATTATTTTATTTTAATAAAAAATTAAAAGATGTCGTATCTGAGAAAACCTTAACACTAAAGCGTAGTAATAAAGTTAAAGACGAATTCCTTGCAACGATAAGCCATGAGCTTAGAACACCCATGAACGGCATTATTAATGCCATGCAGCTTATTCGCCACACAAGTCTTAGCGATGAACAAAACGAGTTAATACACATTGCGAGCCAGTCCTCTGATAACATGCTTTCACTTATCGATAATATCCTCGGCTTTACGGAAGCTCAGTCGGGATCATTGCTGCTTAGAGAGGAGCCCTTTCTAATACAAGAGCTTTTGGTTGATCTGAAAGGGCGTTTTAAAACAGTATGTAATGATAATGGTATTATTTTTAAAAGTAACATTGACTCTAATGTTCCCATTTGTCTTGTTGGTGATGAAGAAAAGCTGAAGAAGCTACTTGGGTACTTTTTGGAGAATTGCGTAAAATTTACTACAAGAGGTACTGTTGAAGTAAAAATAAGCATAAAGAAAGGCTCTGAAAACAAAAAAATGAAATGGATGCAGTGTGAAGTTATTGATACGGGTATTGGTATCGAAGAAGAACTCAAGAAAAATATATTCGAGGTTTTTCATCAAGCAGACGGGTCTCATTCTCGTCGTTATGGTGGATTAGGTATGGGGCTTTCGATTGCCAAACAAGTGTGTACTTTGATGAAAGGTACTATAGATTTTCAGTCTCAGCTTGGCAAGGGGACTCATGTCACAATAGTTGTTCCAATGATGGAGGCTGACTATTCTGCGCATGCCGTCGGAGCTAATGCCAATCGAAAGCCTGAGAATACCCGTGTTCTGATTGTCGAAGATAATCAGACCAATCAAATCGTACTTAAAAAAATTGTCGAGCTAAAAGGCTATGAAACCAAAGTTGCTGAAAATGGACAGGTGGCACTCGATATTATTGCAGATTACTGCCCTCACCTTGTGTTAATGGATTGTCAAATGCCGGTAATGGATGGTTTTGTGGCAACAAAGAATATCCGAAAGTTAAGAAAACCCCTCAGCGAGGTCCCAATTATTGCAGTGACTGCCAATGTCATGGCGGGTGATAAGCAGCGTTGCCTTGAAGCGGGTATGGATGATTATCTTAAAAAACCTACCAATAAAGCAATACTTCAAAAGCGTATTGCTCATTGGTTGTCTTATCAGCGATGCCGTGATTTGGATAAGCACTCAGCATAAGAACCCTGTGTGATGGCCTGTTGGAGCTGTAGGGCGTACATAGAGTGCAGATAGAGTTATAAGCTGGCCGCGCTCCATGAAATGAACCCGGTAATGTTTGTCCTATGCGGTTCATGCCAATTTATTTAGATGAGTATACAAGCAGCGTTTGTTTGCTATTCGTTGTATACTAATTTTCAAAAAATGAAGTCTCACTAGGAATAATATAATGAAAATAATAAAAACCACTGTTCTTTTGATTATCAGCACAGCAGGAATGGCTCATGCCGCTGACACAGTTACTTGTCCGGGCACAGTGACCTGTGAGCAATCAAAAACGGCCGTTTGGGATAAAGGGTTTAAAGAAGACTGTGCAGAGGTTATCAGCGTCACTAAAATTTCAAATGAACGCCTAGAGATAGAATGCTCGGTAAACAACACCAAAGGTTGGCGCTATGCGTTGATAGTAAATGCTGATGGCTACGATATTCAGCAACTGAGTAAACCTGAGAAAATGAAGTGATAAGTGTGGTGTTTGCGTTATCTATCGCTAATACCTTGCATTGAGATGTTTCGATTAAAAATTAATTATAAATACGTTCAAACCCCTTTTTGTTAAAACCATTCATGCGTTTTTTTCCAACAAGTATTACCGGCACGCCGGTGGCGCCCATTTTCTTGTACCGCCTTTTTGCTTTTTTATTTTTGTCGATGTCATATTCGGTATAGGCAATGTTATTTTTTTTGAAGTATTGTCGTGCTTTTTTACAGTAGTGACACCAATCGGTTGAGTACATTACAACCTTCGGACCAACATCAAAAACAGAGTTGTCAAAGGTGACGTTGGTGTAGGTGTTTACCTTAAGTTTTAGTTCTTCAGCTTTAATGAGTTCAGGCTTCTTGTCGCTAAACTGTATCTTCCCATTTTGATCAATCCATTTGTAGACCTCAGCATGGGAAAATTCTGCAAACAGAAATAATGAAATTAAGAGCGGTAGTAATTTCATGTTTGATGCCCTCAAGCTTTAGCTCGACGTGATTTCAGGTGATCCGTCAATGTATTTTGGCTTGTTTAAATCAAATGCTCGATATTCAAATCGGTACTGCTCGGCAATGGCTTTGACTTTGTGTTCGGAGCGACCTGCGGCAATCGACGAATCCCTGCTGGTGACATTCTCTGGTAATAAGCTTACCCGAGTAGCCGTTGCAGCCATACAGTAACCATGGTTTGATTGTCACGAGCTGCTCCGATTAGGTGTGTGATTTACACTATATCATTTTCAGCTTTGAACCGGTAAGCCCCAATAGTAGAGTGTACCATTATCACTGCCACCAATACACGCGGTAGCTTCTGCATTAATTTGCATCGGCCAATTCATAATGCTGGTGTCGTGACGCCAATATTGAAAACCTGTTGCTCCATCAAATAAATAGAAGCTGCCTATTGTTTCATTTGAGGTGTCATAAGGTTGACCTGTGGCGCAGGTGAGATACTTTGCTTGGACATCAAAATTCAAACCTGGATTTGGTGGGTATTCAATACGTTGTTGCCATTGAACGGCACTGGCATAACCAGAAGGTTGGCTGCTATCAGCAACATTCTTTAGTACGTAAACTAATCCAGGTTGTACTTGAAACGCTTTAGATGCTTCTGATTGAACGGTACTGGTTACGGAGATATTGGTACCTACCGCAACCATCACTTCTTGGTTGGTATTATATGCTACGGCTGCAGCATACGTTAGATCACAAGGGTATGCTGGCGTGTAGCTCCATAATGGAGTAGGGCTTGCTGTGCTGTATAAATAGACGTGACCCGCATTGTCTGTTGCTGCGAAATACTTACCATCATCAATCATTGCAATACGTAATATTTCATTGGTGGTGGTGATTGTATTTTGATGCGTGAATGTTCCACTCGTATTCTCGTAGGTACAGATAATACCGGTTGATGGTGCACCGCCTGATCCGTCGATACCTCCGGCAGCGACAGCCCAGGTATCATTTGTGCTGGTTGAGCAGGTTCGCATGTAGGCTTGTGCTGAAGGTGTTGTCGTTTCCTGGTTAAATACACCTCCGGTATATTTCCCTAAAATGACGTTGGACCCTTGTACGGCGATAAACTGATCTCCAAGCCCGGTAAATTCAATTTCATTTACCCTAGAGGTGAAACTAGTAAAGCTCCCAACTGAGTCTCCTGTCACAACGTCATAGATGTATATGTATCCATTGTCAGACGCAGTGTGCCCGGCTGCTGCGCAATAGTTGCCTATGGGTGACATGGCGACCCAAAACGTTCCCGAGTCAACATCGGTAGCGATAGTTTGGGACCAACTTAATGTGGCTGATTTGCCGTCAGTATTGTAGCAAAATACATCAACACTGGTCTTGCCGTACTCTTGAGAGGTGCCGGTAAAAATATTATTTCCTGATGCATCAAATGCGACGGAATTTAGTTGTTGTCCTTGTTCTGGAGTGATACTCCATGTTGGTTGAGAATGATCAGATAAAGCCATTTAAAACTCCATAGTGGTATACCGTTGTATAACGAAGATAGGTGTTTATTTGCGGTGCCTTTTCTTTGCCCCTTTTTACTATAGCTAGAATCAGGTTTTTGCATAATTTTCTGTGCTTCATTTTTTTTAAGCTAGATTTAAAGTACGTGGATTCAAATCTTACGTGAATCATGCTTATTAAAATTTGGAGTTATTAATGTCAAAACCCCCTCTCATCATCATTCAAGACGGCGCTGTTGATGAATTTATGTCTATTGCTCTTGCCGCTTCTTTTCCAGATGTCGACCTTGTTAGTGTGGTTGTGGTTAATGGCGACTGTGTAGGGCAGCCAACGGTTGAGGTCACACAAAAATTGTTAGCAAAATTAGGTCAAGTGCAAGCAGGGGTCTATCTGAGCGATGCTCGCGCTGTTAACGCGTTTCCTTGGGCTTTTAGGGAGAGTTGCCTTATTTGTAATCTATTACCGTTATTAAATACCAATGCTGATGGGGGGCTGCTTGACTATTCAGCAATAAAAACCACGCAAGATGACTTGGTTGTGCAAGTATCTAAAGCTGCAGCGGACAGTGATGAACAAGTCACCCTTCTTGTATTGTCGCCTCTAACACCGGTGGCTACGGCTCTTGAAGATCCTGATTTTAAGGCTCTTGTTAAGGAGGTTGTTTGGATGGGAGGAGCTTACCCTCCATCTTCAGGTAATGTGAGCCCTGGCACGGCGCCAGGAAGTAACCCAAATGCGGAGTGGAATGCGTATTGGGACCCTTTTGCCGTGGAAACGGTGTTTGCATCAGGATTGAATATCACTATGTTCCCGCTTAACGTTACAGACCTTGTGCCGTTTGGACCTCAATGGATACTGGACAATTTGGTGCCAGAAAGTCAGCAATACCCCATTTTTGATCTCGCTGCACAAATGTATGCAACTGTCGCGTTTCAACCAGGCTTTAGTTTTTGGGATACAGTGACAACTGCATATTTAGGAAAACCTGATTTGTTTACTTTCCAGGAAATGAAGCTGTCAATCGATACGAGTATTGAAACGTCTGAACAAGGGTCTATCACGGTTGACCCTGTCAGTGGTTATACTGTGAATGTTGCACAAACAGTTGATACTGATGATTTCTATAATTTTTATTTAAGTCAGTTGAAGTTGCTTCCGTTTCAATAGGGCGACTAAAAGCAATGAAATATTTTTACAGTTCAATTCTCATTGGGTTTTTATCTCAATCTGTATTCGCAGGTGGTCTGGATAATCAGTATCAAAAGTGCCCAAAAGAAAGGGGGGGATTTTGTATTGAATTATATGACCCAGTTTGCGCCGTTAAAGATACCGGTATTCGATGTGTTAAGGCACCTTGTCCTGCTACAGAACAGTTAACTTTTTCAAACAGTTGCAAGGCGTGTAGTGACCTTAAAGTATATGGATACGAATCTGGGGCATGCTCAGGTCAGGCTGATGGCAAAAAATATGGGGAAGGTAATAATGGCAAGTAAGGACTTTATTCTGCAGCGAATAAATATTTTTGCAGGGAAGAAAATCGACCCCTATGTCGATAAGCAGGTACATGAAATGTTAAAGGAAAAATTTGACATTATGCTCCCGCAGCGTCGATCAATGAATGAATCGCTGTCTTCTACTACCAGTGACCATGAGGTTATAGAGTTAATCTTGCAGTATCGAACAATGCGGTAAGAATAGTCTGATGTATTCGTAAGCTTATCTTGGCAAAGCCCAACTGGAATTTCCACAATGTTTTTCCAAAAAATCCATAAAAATTCGCACCTTGGGTGGTAGGTGTTCTCGGTGCGGGTAGAGCGCATAAACACCTATTGGTTCTAATTCATAATCTTCCAATAGCGGTACCAGCTTGCCGGTATGTAATTCTTCGCAGATAGTTGTTTTGGCGATGATGGATATTCCTAATCCGTGTTTAGCTGCGGCTACTACACCTTCTACAGAATTGATTTTGAGGTTGCCACTGACCTGAGGGTTTTCTTCTTGTTGTGTTATTTTATGTCGAAATGATCTTCTCATAGGTGTAGAGGTGACTGATAAGTTAATCCATTGATGCTCGCATAACTCGGTTGGTGTTTGTGGTGTACCATAGCGTGCTAAATATTCGGGTGAGGCAAACACCACCGCGGGTGTGTCACATAGTTTTTTCACGATTAAGTTTGAGTCTTGTAACCGCCCGACTCGTATAGTGAGGTCAATGCCTTCTTCCACCATGTCTATCACACGATCGTTTAGTTGTAGGTCAATCTTCAATAATGGGTATAGGCAGCGCAATTCTTTGATAACTGGAATCAGGAGCGAGGTACCAAAAGAGATTGTACTGGACACGCGAAGGGTACCGGTGGGTTGATTTTGGTACTGGCGCAGCTCATTAAGGGCGATATTGGCGCGATCCACAATCTGCTCACAGTGACGGTAGTAGATCTCGCCAGCCTCGGTAAGGCTCAGTTTGCGGGTGGATCGATTAAGCAAGCGTGCACCGACTTCCTGCTCTAGTAAGCTGATTTGTTTGCTTACCGCAGATTTTGCCACTCCGAGTTTGCGTGCCGCACCGGAAAAACTTTGTGCTTGAACCACTTTGGTAAACACACCGATTCGCTTAAGTTCGTCCATCATATCGCCCTTGTGTAGATTTCATCGTTCACTTAAAGAGAACAGTATTGTATAAAAACTCCGACTAGTAAAGATAATGGAAACTGTCACACTTGTTCTCAGCTTAACGAGTTGCCCTAAACTGGAGAAAGACAATGAGTCGTGAACATTTATTTACCAAAGTAGATCTAGGCGCAGGCCTGACCCTCAATAACCGTCTGATCATGGCGCCACTGACCCGTAGTATGGCCGATGATGAATTAGTGCCAACTGAAGATATGGCGACATATTATGCGCGTCGCTCAGATACCGGCTTGATCATTACCGAAGCCACACAAATTTCCAAAGGGGCCCAGGGCTACCCGAACACACCGGGTTTATATACTGAGGAGCAAATAGATGGATGGAAGAACGTAACTCAGCGGGTGCATCAAAACGGTGGCAAGATATTTGCCCAGTTATGGCATACAGGCCGAGTGTCGCACGAAGTCTTTCGGGGCGAGCAACCCATTGCCCCTTCTGCTATTGGTATTAACGGAACGGTACCGCGCTCTAGAGATCTAACCTACGGTGTGCCTCGGGCCATGAACGCCGAAGATATTGAACAGGTTATTGCGGACTTCGCTTCGTCTGCGGCTAATGCCAAAAAAGCGGGTTTTGATGGGGTTGAAATTCATGCCGCCAATGGTTATCTGATCGATCAGTTTTTACATTACACGGCTAACCAACGTGAGGATGATTGGGGCGGGACGCCAGAGAATATGTCGCGCTTTTTATTCGCGATAATCGAGGCGGTGAAACCTCACATTCAACAGGTGGGCGTGCGTTTATCACCCGCTGCGTATTTTAATATAGAGCATGATGCCCGTGATGTAGCGGTGTTTGATTACGTGTTGCCAAAGCTAAATGCGTTGGAACTTAGTTACGTGCATACCGGTATGTTTGAAGATGACCCAATTGATTATTTGGGTGGTACGGTAACGCAATATATTCGTCGCCACTACCATGGTACTGTGATCGCAAGCGGGGGGTATTCACCGGAATCTGCAGGCAAAGCCGTGGTGCGTGGTGATGCGGATCTGATTGCCATTGGCCGCCCCATTATTGCGAACCCAGATTATGTAGAGAAAGTTCGTACACAAGGACCATTAGTTGAGTATGACGAAAGTATGTTGTTGGAATTGGTGTAATGGTAAGCAGATAACCATTCTCGCGTCAGAGTAATGCCTTTTTTCATACGTAGTCATGTGTTATTTCTAGAAAAAATATTATGCATTAAGTTTTACAACCTAATCCATTACAAAAAAAATGGTTGAACACTATATTTCACACCTTGTTATCCCCAGCCTAGTGCAAGCAAGGTCTACGTTGGGGGTCTATACTTAATCATTAGAGTGAATTCTTGTCACGCTAGGTAGAGTATGCGTACTTTTATTATCGTATTATTTTTACTGAATGTTAGCTTGCAGAGCACGTTATGCTCTGCTTGTCCTGATGTGGAAAAAAACAAATCTAATAAAATTGTTTTTGGTGTTTCCCCTTGGATTTCTTCTCAAGTCGCTTCACTTTGGTCTGAAAAAATATCGAGTCACTTTAAAACACAAGCATGTTATAGAGTGGGATTCCAAAGTAAGGAAAATTATGAAAAATTCATAACATCAGCATTGGCGGGGGAATATGACATTATTGATCTGCCGCCTCATGTTGCGAGCTATTTGATAAAAGAGTACCAATTTAGGCCCGTCGCCATTGAACTTTATCATACTGATATCGTTATCTTTTCTAATGAGGAGAGGGGTGTTAGACGGTTGCGTGACTTGGCGGGTGAGACCATTGCTGTTCCGGATCCTCTGGGGTTGGTAACATTGGTTGCCCAAGAAAAAATAGAAGCTGCATTACATAACCCGCCTCATTTTAAATATTTTGGTAAACATGACCGCGTTGTTAGTGCTGTTCTGAATAATCAAGCGGCGGCAGGGGTTACAATATCAGCGCTACTGGATGCATATGTGCAGCCTTTTAGGAAAAACATACATATTATAAAAACTTTCACAGAGCATGTGGACGGAATCGTTGTTGCGAGACCGAAACTGGATGATGATGTGTTAATCGGTGTTAGAGATGCATTGGTATCATTCAAGTCGAATGACTTTACTCTTTGGAAATCGTGGAAGCCAGTAAGTGAAGCTGAAATTAAGGAGCTACATATACAGCAAGAACCTTATGTTGGTTTTTTGAAACGGCATTTTAAAAGCAAGCAATAGTGATCAGTGGGTGATTTAGTTAAGTATTGTATATTGATACCCTTCGCAGCAGGGTGTGGCACAGCCTAGGTTTCAGTAGTACGAGTGAGTTTTTCCTTTTAATAAGAATTGTACCATTGTCTATGGCGACAGCGGACCTTTGTTCTGAAAGGGTTTAGGTAGAAAGAATTAATGAATGTATGTATGGCTTATGAGAGGAAAAGCGGGTGTATTGGGGGGGGGTACCTGCATTGAGCCTAAAAAACATGTCAAATGGAGCTTAGAAATCAGTTTTTATTGTGTATATGGCGTATCATGCTAATACCTGTGATGAATTATGCGCATACGGTGTGTTTTACGGTCAGTTATGCGCAATTTTCTCAAGGTTGATCCCGCTTAAGTTCCGATACCTTCTCTATAAGCTAATTATAGAGAAGAAGAGTCATGAATAGATCAAATACAAAATCAAATACTGTTAACCAACAAGATAGAAGTAAATGTTAATACTAACTCGTTCAATTACTCAAACCATCATCATTGGTGATGATATCAGTGTTTCCGTTTTGGGTGTAAAAGGCAATCAGGTGAGAATCGGAATCGATGCACCAAAAGATGTCCCAGTCCATAGGTCAGAAATATACGATAGAATCGTCAATGAGCGCCTAGTTCCAGGTGAAGGCGAACATACAGCTTCAAGTCAAGGCGCGTATACGGTTTCAAGTGAAGATGCACGCCCGGTTTCAAGTGTGCTCCCCAAAAGTGACTTGTATAATAAATTGGTCGCCAAACAGGGCATTTCAGACGGCGACAGAGGCACTAAAAGTGTTAAAGAAACCACAATTACGGTCAAAAAACGGCGGAAAGTGGTTATTTAGATCTAGCGTTCGGATAATTTAATAAAGATAGATGCCTTTTACTGTAATACATATGGGCCCAGGGATTTTGATTAAGGCACTCTTGCAGAGTAGCTTTAGTTTAATGGTGTTTGGTTGGACTCAAATTGTAATGGATATTCAGCCTCTGGTTGTGATGTTTACCGGAGAAGGGCATTTACACGGTTTTACGCATACGTACGTTGGAGCGACCCTGCTTGCTATTTTTTCTGCATTTACGGGTAAATACCTTTCGGAGATAGGTCTAAGGATATTAGGTTTAGCTGAAAATGGCTCGATCACTATTCTATGGTGGGTTAGCTTCCTAAGTGCTTTTGTTGGTAGCGTTAGCCATGTTTTTTTAGATAGTATTATGCATACTGATGTAGAGCCGTTTTACCCTCTTACATTAGCGAACGGCTTTCATGGTTTGGTATCGATACCAGCATTACATAAAATATGCATGTATAGTGGCCTTGTCGGTACAATAATTTATTATGTGGTTAATTATTATACTTCGGTGCGAGACAAAGAGTATAAAGGCCGTCCATAAAATTGGCCCGACTAAGTCTGTGATATCGTATTTTTGATCCTTTGAATGGTAAATTGTCATAGGTTATTTATGTGGAGATTTGAATTGATGTTAAAGGAAGCCGTACTGATATTAGCGCTTTCGATTGTCAGTAGCGTGGAGGCAACGTCCATTTACAAATGTATTGGTGAAAATGGCCGAACTGAATTTTCCCAGTCTCCTTGCTCTGATTCTGCAGAGCATCTTATTATTGATGTTCCGAAAATAGGGACAGCAGGAAGTACTAATGCACGTAAAGTTGTGGATGATATAGAGAAATCGAATCGATTAAGAGAGATTAATCGAGAGACAAAAAAGCTTGAAAAAGAAATCAGCAATTATCAAAAAGAAATGGATTCTGAGATTCGACGATTGAGGGATAAAAAACTATATGCCGCAAACAACCTTGCTGGGGCCACTTGGGAAGAGAGTATATCAACTGAAATGGGTGCAATTGTCGAAAGTATTAAAACAAAAATTGATGCAGCTAGAGAAAAAATCAAAAGTCTTAAAGATGAAAAAGAAAGGAATACTACGAATTGATTTTGTTAGCTACTTCAGATGAATTGAAAGGTAATAAGTCGGAAGGAGTTAGTCTGGGCTTCATGGCTGACTACAGTGGGTAGAGGTGCTGTTGCACCGCATCTATGACGTGATATATTTTTGTTTCATTGATGACCTCTTTAGGAGTATAAAAAATATTCCTGTATTTCCGCAAAATAGCCTATGTTTATCTATGTGATATTGACAGAGTACTTATGATGAACGATGAAGAATTTCAGGGTTATTTGGATAATTGCTACGAGGCGCTTGAGAAAAAACAGCAAGCGTTGATAGACGAGTATGGATTTGGGTTACTTGATCAGTTTAATCATGACTTTGATAAAGAGGAAATATATTTTCTTCGTGATAATACCTTAGAAGTAAAAGCGAAAATTATTCCAATTGGCAGTTGCAGCGCTGAGTTTGAAACATGGGTGTGGGCCTGGGCAGATAATGTGTTTCCTGAGGAGCTTCGCGCAAAATCGCAAAAACTCAAAGAGCTTGAGTACATGACGGGTTTTGAAATGTTTGGTAGTGAAACCATACAAGTAGATGAGGATATGGTGTGGGAGATAACCGCAATGGCTCTTGAAATGTGGGGTTCTGAAGGCGCTTATAAAGCGCCAATTGATGATGTGTTGTACTTTTATGCGCTGAGTGATGTTAAAAAGGTTGTGCAGTAAAGGCGAAAAAGGAAAAGCGGCAGGTCTGCTAGAGTGGTGCGATTGCTATTGCTGATGAATTTTCCAATATCAGGTAATATTTTGTCTGGGCAAGGAGCTGGGATATATTCATATGGTGATCATGGCCATTGGGAATGCGGAGACGTGGGAGGGTTTCTTTATAGTGCAACTCGAGGAGG
>CAJXZM010000105.1 GCA_913063125.1 uncultured Gammaproteobacteria bacterium
CGTCAAAAAGAATGCCATCAAAAATAACGTATACCTCTGGCTCTACGGGACAACCCAAAGGTGTGTGTTTGGCTCCTAGTGTTATTGATGAAACATTACAGGCTTTGTCTGAGGCAGTGGAGCAGCCTGATGGTATAACACATTTATGTACATTGCCTTTGGCAACTCTGTTAGAAAACTTAGCTGGCGTATATCTGCCTTTGTTAAAAGGCGGCACGATTATTCTCAAAACGCAGGCTGAGTTAGGTATTGGAGGTTCTAGTGGTTTAGATGTTCAAATATGGGCAGAGGCACTTGCTGAAAGTCGTACAGAAAGCCTTATTTTGACGCCAGAATTGCTAAAGGCGCTTATGTTTCTAATGACACACCAGGGTTTGGTGTTGGAGTCATTGCGTTTTGTTGCTGTTGGTGGAGGCAAAGTCTCACCAGAATTACTGGAAAATGCAACCGCTCTTGGGCTGCCGGTATATGAGGGTTATGGATTGTCGGAGTGTGGTTCAGTTGTTGCGTTAAATAGGCCATCTGCGAATAAAGCTGGCACGGTAGGAAAACCGCTTGCGCATGTCAATGTATCCATTGCTGAAGACGGTGAAGTGATCGTTTCAGGTAATGCG
Source organism: uncultured Gammaproteobacteria bacterium (assembly GCA_913063125.1). Lineage (GTDB taxonomy): Bacteria > Pseudomonadota > Gammaproteobacteria > Pseudomonadales > Ketobacteraceae > 42-54-T18. Next base: position 615 of record CAJXZM010000105.1, read on the forward strand.
TATTCAGGTTATTTGGGCGAGGTACCGTCGGATAAAACGCAGCAGCCTGTGGCGACAGGTGATCTGGGATATTTTGATGACGAAGGTTTCTTAGTCATCAATGGAAGAAAGAAAAACCTTATTATCTCTTCTTTTGGAAGGAATGTGTCTCCTGAATGGGTTGAGGCAAAACTAAATGCCAGCCCAGCTATTGGACAAGTGATTGTTGTGGGGGATGGACAGCCGTATAACGTGGCCATTATTACTGCGGCGATGCAAAACATCACACCTCACCAAGTAGAGGATGCAGTGCGCTTGATTAATCACTCCTTACCGGATTATGCCCAAATTAAATACGTGATCTTATCGGTGCAGCCATTCACCCCTGTAAACGGCCTATTAACGGCTAATGGCCGGTTGAAGCGAGAGGTAATTATCGACACATACCAGGAAAACTTGTCACTGCATTATTCGCAGGAATACGCGTTAACACACAAGGGACTGCTACATATTGAAGGTAAATAGCGAAGATAAACAGCGAAGATAAACAGTAGAAAGCAGGTTTCTGCATACATTTATGCAGAGGTTTATTCACCGTTTGAAATACAGATGATCGTTACTAAATACGATACTAAAGATAATAGTTACTAAATGAATTTTTATTGGAGAAATAACATGAATTTTTTTGATCGCTTACAGGCAGAAACAGAACAACATCGTGCAACGCTACTTTCAACCCCCATTATTATGGATGCGATGAGTGGGGATATCACATTGGAGCAGTATATTGCATTTTTGGGGCAAGCTTACCATCACGTAAAACATACCGTACCTTTACTTATGGCATGTGGTGGTCGATTACCAGAAAGTCATGAATGGTTACGTGTTGCAGTGGGTGAATATATTGAAGAAGAAACGGGGCATCAGGAATGGATATTAAATGATATTGCCGCATGTGGTGCAGATAAAGAAATGGTGAGAGCAGAAAGGCCAGACCCATCCACTGAATTGATGGTGTCGTATGCCTATGACACGATTACGCGAATGAATCCTGTGAGTTTCTTTGGCATGGTACATGTTCTTGAGGGGACTAGTGTGACAACGGCAACGGGTGCTGGAGAGAAAATCCAACAAGTATTAGGGTTACCTAATCAGGCGTTCTCTTATTTGTTTTCTCACGGCAGTCTGGATATCGAGCATATTAAATTCTTTGAAGATTTAATGAATAAAATTGAAAGCAGCGAAGATCAGGACGCGATTATTTACGCCAGTAAAATGTTTTACCGTTTGTATACAGATATCTTTCATTCACTACCATCAAGGAGAATGCAACATGCAGCTTAATGATAAACGTGTGGTGCTAACAGGGGCATCGGGTGGTATTGGTGAGGCGATTGTGAGTGCACTGGCAGATCAGGGTGCCCAGCTTGTTATTACGGGGAGAAATCAGCAGAAACTGGCCCAGATCGCTCATGCGGTTAAGGAAATGGGGGGTGTTTGTGATGTTGTTGTGGCAGATCTTGGCACGGCAGAAGGTATTTTAAACGTGCAGCAGGCAGTACATGCATTGGGACACATAGATTTGTTGATTAATAACGCAGGGATTAGTGAATTCGAAGCATTTGATATGCAGTCAGATGATGCTATCGAACGGTTGCTGCACATTAATCTTATATCTCCAATGAAATTAACGAAACGGTTGCTGCCTTACTTGAAAGCGACGGAATGCGGGTTGATCGTTAATATAGGTTCTACCTTCGGATCCATTGGCTATCCTGGTTTTTCTTCCTACTGTGCTTCAAAATTTGGTTTAAGAGGTTTTAATGAAGCGCTTTCACGGGAGTTGGCGGATACCAATGTAGATGTTTGTTATATCGCTCCTAGGGCGACACAGACAGCGATTAATAGTCGGCAGGTGGTGGAAATGAATGATGCTCTTGGCGTTAAAGCAGACTCCGCTGCTTGGGTTGCTGAGCAAGTTGTGAGGGCTGTACAAAAAGGTAGCCACAGAGTTTATTTAGGCTGGCCAGAAAAGTTTTTTGTTCGTATGAATGCATTGTTTCCTGGAGTTGTCGCGAATTCTATTATAAAGCAATTGCCGATAATTCGCCGTTACTTGGCGATAGCGCCAGGTGTTGGATTTAAAAATACACAACATATCGTTGATTAGAAATAATAGCGAAGAAATTTAGTTAACACATATATTGATAGGTTGAGAGGAAATACGTCATGGTAAATATTCTACGCAAAATAAGTTTTTTTATAATATTAAGTAGTTCTGTGTCTATATCGCAGGCAGAACCTAATGGTGATGCATCACAAAAAGTTGCCTCTGATGTTCAAAGCCTTTATCGGCAGTGGGCAGATATTCGTTATAAACAAAAGAGTGAAAAACGGGAGGCTATGTTTGAATCCTTGCGTGAAGAAGCTGAACTCTTAACGGATGCTCACCCGAATAACGCCGAGCTTTGGATTTGGAGAGGAATTATTAATAGTACGTATGCGGGAGAGGTTGGTGGGTTATCTGCCTTGTCAGTGATTAAAGAGGCTAAGAAGAATCTAAAGATGGCGTTGAAGCTTGATGCGACAGCACTCAGCGGTTCAGCATATACTAGTTTGGGTGTTCTATATTATCAAGTGCCTGGCTGGCCATTAAGCTTTGGTGACAACGATGAGGCTGAAAAGCTTCTTAAAAAGGGATTGGCGATAAACCCTAAAGGCATCGATCCTAATTTCTTCTACGCAGACTTTTTGATAAATCAAGGGCGCAAGAAAGAGGCCGGAAGTTATTTGGAAATAGCAGAGAATGCAACGGATCGGGATGATCGCCCTGTAGCCGATAAAGGTAGACGTGCAGAAATTGTAGAACTTAAGGGGAAGCTGTAAAGGTTAGCGGGAACGTATAGGGGGCTTGTGTTGCTGAGGCTAGTGAAAAACTTCGAGATTCCCCCTGCGACGGTTGCAGGTACGGTGTTTAAGCCAAAGAGAAACATGGGTAAAGCACCATCAATAATATCATTTGATGTTACTGGCCATGCTAGGCCACTGTAAAGGAGGCTGCAGGGAAGCTAGTCTCATGGTGCACCTAATGCCATTTCTTTTCGAGCAGTATTAACGAATATTGGTGGCCGAGTCAGGGGGCGTATACGTTTCCATATTCGTCAGCCACGAAATGTAGAAACCAAGAAGAACCAGCATTACACTAGATAAGTGGCCCACTGTAGACCAGGTACCACTTACGAGCGCCCCAGCTTCCCTCCAGAATAGAAATCCCTTAAGATAGCGCCCTTTATGACAAAGAATCTCATGATAATATCGAGATTCGCTCAAATTTATATCGTCATTATTTACCAAGGCTATTGTCGTTAACATGCTGAAAAATATAATAATTATTGCGGTTTTTGTCTTTCTTTCTGGTTGTGCTTTTATGGGCCCGGAACAGTCTTTGAATATGACACTTGAGGCAGTGAGTAACAGTGAGCAAAATATCACTCTACGACTTGATGGGTTAGATTCTAACTTAAATAAGCAAGCTCACTCTCTAAATGCCTTAAAATCTAAAATCACCAAGCTAAGCAGGGACGTGGCATTGCTTGAAAAACGTCGTGTGGACTATACCTCAGTGAAAAATTCTATTGAAATGAAACCCATTGCTAATGCATCTTCGAATGTTATTGTGGCCGATTTGGAACCTCAAACGCGTACAGGTATGGTGGCTCTAGGTTCGTTAGAAAAAGTGTACATTGATGTAGTGAAAAGTGCTTTTGTCGCGCGGGTGGATACGGGTGCAACAACGTCCTCCATCAATGCTGTTGACATACAAAAGTTTGAGCGAGATGGTAAGAAATGGGTTAAATTTCATGTGTCAGATGCAAAAACGGTACCGAAAAACCGTAAGTGGGTCGAGGCACCGATTGCTAGGCATGTGAAAATCCGTCAATCTAGTACACATAATCTAGAGCGGCGTTCTGTGGTTGAGCTGTGGGTGAAGATCGGTAGAGTGCATGAAAAAGTACAGTTTACGTTAACGGATCGCACGCAGATGGATTACCCAATTTTATTAGGGCGTGAATTTATTCAAGACGTTGCCTTAGTTGATGTAAGCCGAGATTTCATCGAGTCCAAAGCACCAAAAAAACCTGCAAAATAAATATAAAAATCAACTTAGGCTGATCTAAGGGAGCGTTATGACGTCTAGAGTGCCATTTTATTTCCTGATCGCCATACTTGTCATCATTGGGGTTACGTTAAGTATTATGCGTCATCAAGACTATGGTGTGCCATGGGCGCCCAGTGAATCAAGACAAGTTTGGGATATAGAAGCGCGTATTGAATTTGTTGCCTCGGGCGGGCCAGCGAAAGTCTCTCTTGCAGTGCCTCATACTCAGACGGGGTTCACCTTGGTGAGTGACAGTGCGTCTTCTTCAGGTTATGGTCTTTCGTACATTAATACCGATACGGGTCGTCGTGCAGAATGGTCTATTCGTCATGCTAAGGGCGCCCAAACGATTTATTATAAAACTCAATTTTTGGTTGATCCGCAAGCGAGTGTTTCTATCATACCTCCTGCTAAAAAAGATCTCCTTATTCCAACGTTCAGCGCGCCACAGCAAGCGGCTGTTGACGCTATTATTGCTCAGGCGATGGAACGCTCAGCGGATAGCATTACTTTCTCCCGCGAATTGATTAAACAACTAAATGATTTAGATAACCAAAATGCCTCATTGATGCTTAATGACTTTAGTAAAGTTGATGCGATTTCCAAGCTGCTGGCGTCTTCCAATGTTTACAGTAAAACCGTCGGGGTGGTTGAGCTTGAAGATGGCCGTCGCCGTCAATCCATCATACCAATGATTGAGGTGTGGGATGGCAATGTATGGAAGTTGTTTAACCCAGAGAGTAATGAGCAACGGGTACAGAGTAATGTGCTTATTTGGGATGAATCGAACGTATCATTATTGGATGTGATGGGGGGGAAACGCAGTAAAGTATTTTACTCCATGATTTCCCAAGGTATTACGCCAATGATGGCCTCGAAGAGAAAAGTGATGGCTGATCGGTTATTGAATTTTTCAATTCACAGCTTGCCGCTAGAAGAACAAGCGATGTTTAAAACCATTATGTTAATTCCTATTGGGGCCTTAATTGTGGTTTTTTTACGTGTTTTAATCGGTTTAAAAACATCGGGAACCTTTATGCCGGTGCTGATTGCGGTGGCCTTCGTGCAAACGCAATTGCTGCCGGGTATTATTGGCTTTTTGTTGATTGTAGGAACCGGACTTATTATTCGAGGCTATTTATCTAAGCTCAACTTGCTCTTAGTCTCGCGAATATCTGCGGTGATTATTGCGGTTATTTTAATTATTTCAGTCTTTACCATCGTGTCATTTAATATCGGATTAACTCAAGGGTTAACGATTACCTTCTTTCCGATGATTATCTTGTCTTGGACAATTGAACGTATGTCGATTCTATGGGAAGAGGAGGGGGCAAAAGAAGTATTTATGCAAGGTGGTGGTTCGCTGTTTACCGCAGTTCTGATTTATTTAGCCATGACTAATCCTTATGTGCAGCATGTGACCTTTAATTTTATTGGCTCGCAGTTCATTATTTTAGCGGCTATCTTATTATTAGGTAATTACACAGGCTATCGCTTGTTAGAGCTAAAAAGATTTAAATCACTCGCGGAAAGCTAAGCTATGTTTTCTGTATTCTCAATGTTCGCTTCACCACAAAAATTGCACGCAAAAGGTGTGATGGGAATGAATAAACGTAATGGCGCTTATATTGCGCGCTATAACGATCGTTCGAAGTACCCCTTGGTGGACGATAAGCTTAAGACAAAAATCATTGCCCAAGCTCATGGTGCCACGGTACCTAAGTTGATTGGAGTTGTCGCTCAGCAAGCACAGGTGAAGCACATTCATGAGATGGTAAAGCACTGGCCAGGGTTTGTGATAAAGCCAGCGAGGGGTTCCGGTGGCAAAGGTATTTTGGTGATTATCTCACATAAAAACGGCATTTATATTAAGCCCTCTGGACAAGTTATAACCGAGGAGGGGGTTGAGCGGCACATAGGTAATGCTTTAGCGGGTTTGTTTTCTTTGGGCGGTAAAAATGATGTGGCCGTGGTTGAGAATCTGATTAAATTTGATGATGTAGCATTCGATGGTTATAGCTATGACGGCGTGCCGGATATACGCGTCATTGTGTTTAAGGGCTACCCAGTGATGGCGATGATGCGTTGTTCAACAGCGGAATCAGATGGCAAAGCCAACTTGCATCAAGGTGCGGTGGGGGTGGGCTTGGATATAGCGACGGGGCGAGCCGTGCGTGCAGTTCAATTTGATCACCCCGTGACTCATCACCCCGATACGGGTAAAGCGCTTAATGGCTTGGTCGTGCCTAATTGGCAAAACCTGCTGACCTTAGCATCAAGTGCTTGGGAAATGACAGGCTTAGGTTATGTTGGAGCGGACATGGTCTTAGACAAAGAGGATGGCCCTATGGTATTGGAGCTTAACGCCCGTCCTGGGTTAACGATTCAAATAGCGAATGGAGCCGGCTTACTGCCTCGCTTGCAAAATGTTGAAGCGCTTGCTATTCCGACCCGATATCCTTGTGCGGATGAGCGTGTGGCTTATGCAACTCAGCAGTTTGCGGTTAAAGCACAGTTCTAATTATCAAGGATCGTGCTTATTAAGGAGAAGTTGTAAAGGTTGACGAAAAAGTACAGGTGTTGTTGAGGCTAGTGAAAAAACAACTTCGAAATCACACCTCCGATAGTCGACCAAAATAGTTCTCTGAACTGTTGAAGCCATGATCGAGAGGACCAACTTTTTTCATCAATACAATGACAATGTGTAAAGTCTTGAAGCAGCATGTGTCCGACTTTATTGGAAAAGTCAGCGTCAATGATTTCTTGGTTAGCTTCAAGGTTCCAGCGCAAATTCCAGCGATCAAAGTTACAAGAGCCAATGCTGCTCCAATTGTCAATAAGTGCAACTTTCATATGTAAAAAACGTGGCTGGTATTCAAAAACACGTACGTTGTTTTTTAATAGTTTGCTATAAAGCGATTGTCCTGCGAATCGAACTGATGGGTGGTCTGTTTTTACTCCGGGTAGTAAAAGGCGAACATCAACACCACGCATAGCTGCTTTTTTTATCTCTCTTAATAGTTTTCGAGAAGGGTAAAAATAAGCGGTGCTGATCCAGGCTCTTTTTTTCGCATTTCGCAGCTGACTGATGAGCGCTCCCTTTATTGGGTCACTGCCAAATCCTCTGCTACCATTGATTCTTGCATGGGGGGAGGAAGGTGGGAATTGGGTTTTATCAAAAAAATAAAGTCGATATTGTTGGATTTTTTCTCGCCAGTTTTGAATGCTGTAAGGCGATTTGAATGTTGACCATACATGTTCGAACAATCGCTTCCAATCATCAACAACGGGTCCTTGTATTTCAATCATTAGCTCCCTCCATGCATGTTGATGAGAGATGTTAGGGTCAAACTTATCAGTGATACCTGTTCCACCGACAAACGCTCGTTGGCCATCAATAACAATGATTTTTCGATGGTCTCGCGCTAAGTTAATAAATTTCTTGTCTCTGCGTAAACGATTGTAAAAACGAACGGAAACGCCAGAATTTCTGAGTGTATGGCGGTCTTGTTGGCTAAAGTCATGGGAGCCCACATGGTCCAGTAAAAATCTTACGCGAACCTGGCGGGCTGCAGCCCTGGAAAGAGCATCGACAAAACGGTTGGCAACTTGCCCGGATGCCACCAGGTACATTTCTATTTCGATAGAGGAATGGGCGGATTCTATCGCTTCAATTATGCGAGGAAAGAACAGGTCGCCATCGGGTAATAATTCGAAGTTGTTCCCCGAGCGCCAAGGTGTAGGGGTTATGCAAACTTTTGTTGATGGATTTGATTCCATAATAGCTCAAAAGTATTCCAGTGATTTATTTGCTGTGATTCATGTTGCCATGATCCATGTGCTTTTGGTCGATTGTGCCGTGGCTCATGCCTTCATGGTTCATGCTTTCATGATCCATACTAAGGTTACCCCAAATCGTCCAGCTACCATAGATAATCATTAGAATACCAGCAACTGATCGGGTGGTTTTTGAACGTGCAAAGTCAGCTAATATGCTGCTAAAAAAACCAACACCAACCATTGCAGGTACCGTGCCTAAGCCAAAGAAAAACATGAGTAAAGCGCCATCAACAATATCCCCTGATGTTATTGACCATGCTAGACCACTGTAAACGAGTCCACAGGGAAGCCAGCCCCATAGAGCACCTAGTGCCATGGCTTTCCAGGCAGTATTAACAGGCATTAGTGGGCGAGTTAGGGGACGTATACGTTTCCATATAACGGAACCTATACGTTCGAGTTTTGCTAGGGCCATCCACCAGCCGCTAATGTAGAAACCAAGAAGAATCAGCATCGCACCAGATAGAATTCGTAATGCTGAGATGCTGTGACCGCTAGAAAAGTGATCCATAGTGGCGCCAATGCCACCAACAAGCGCCCCAGCTATCATATAGCTGCCAATACGGCCGCAGCTGTAAAGTAATTGAAAGCTAAGTTTGCGAAGGGTGTTGATCAATGTACCGGATGGAGACGCGGGAGGTGTCATCGCGGTGGCAAGAGCTCCACTGATGCCGCCACACATCCCAACACAGTGTAAGCTGCCGAGCAGACCTATGGAGAAAGCGGTAATAAAATTTATATTTGTGGTAACGTCAGTAAGCATAAAAAGCGCTATTAGTGAAGTTGATCTTTTTGTTGTTCTGAGGGTTCTTGTGCCGTTTGACTTTCATCTTCATCAAAGAGAATACGGTATGCTTCTCGATCTAGGTCGTCAAATTGACCACTTTTAACGGCCCACAAAAAGGCAACAACCCCAAATGCAAGTAGTAGCATTGCAAGAGGGATTAAAAAATAAATGACGTTCATGATTGGTTCCGATATGGCCGTAAGTTAGGTTGGCTAGGTGTGTTTTGTATCCGTAGAGCGTTAAGTACAACAAACAATGAGCTGGTAGACATGCCAATAGCCGCTAACCAGGGAGGGATCCAGCCAATTATAGCTGCTGGTAATACACATGCATTATAAAGCAGTGCCCAAATGAGATTTTGTTTTATGATTCGGTAGGTCTTTTTTATCGTAATAAAAACGTTGATAAGTGTGCTGATATTAGGGTTGATGAGTAACCCATCGGCAGCGCTTTTTGCTAGATCCGTACCGTTAGACATTGATATTGAACAGTTGGCTGCAGCAAGTACTGGGGCGTCGTTAAGGCCATCACCAATCATTAAAACCTTCTTGCCTTGTTTTTGTAATGCTTGAATAGTATTAAGTTTATTATTGGGGGAGGCGTTGGAAATGACATGTTTAATACCTAGCTGATTAGCAACAGTAGTTGGGTGATTGCTGCTATCGCCACTGAGGATATGGAGTTGGTAGCCTTGGTTTTGTAGAAACTGAATCAACGCGGGGCAATCTTCACGAATAGTATCTTCAACTCTAAATCGTGCAAGTAATAGGCTGTCTTTACTTAACCATACCCATTGCTCATTCATGGGTTCGCTTTTTTGTTGGGAATCTGATTGTGATGCGTAGGCGTAACTGCCAATACGGTATATGGCGTTGTCGTACTCACCACAGATACCTTGATGGCTTTGAATGCAGATGTTGCTCATTTCTAGGGGGCTGTTTTTTGTATTTTGACAGAAGGCTTTTGCAATAGGGTGTTCAGAGTGTGTTTCCAGACTCTCTGCGATAATTTTAACTTCTTCGATAGATGTGCTGGAATGGGGGTATAGATAACATTCGGAAACCGAAAATAAACCAGAGGTTAATGTTCCTGTTTTATCAAAAACAATATCGCTAATAGTATTAAGTGTTTCAGAAAAACGACTGTTACTTGCTAGGAAGCCATGATTGGCTAAGGCTGATGCGGATGATGTAATGGCTGCGGGTGTTGCAAGAGACAACGCGCAAGGGCAGGTAACTACAAGAACCGAGAGTGTTACCCAGAATGCCATGCTTGGCTCGATTATGTACCAGGCCCCAAAAACGACAGAGGAAATAAGTAAGACGGCAATGACAAAGTAGCGTGATAGTTTATCTGCCAATATTGTGGTTTTGGGTTTATGACTTTGCGCTTTTTCTAGTAGTAACTGTAGGGCGCTGAGCACGCTATCCTTAGGCTGGTGTTGGATAGTGATGTGAATAGGTTGAGTTACATTAATAGTGCCGCCTGTGACGATTTGGCCTTCTGATTTGGTAATAGGTCGCTCTTCACCTGTAAGCATTGATTCGTTGATGTTTGTACTGCCCTTTACAATGCAGCCATCCCCAGGAATGGTTTCTCCGGCTTTGACGAGAACATTATCACCAGGCTTTAGCTGGTCAGCAAGTATGGTGTAAAGCAAGCCTTGATCATCTTCTACATGGGCCATTAATGTTGTTCGGTGAGCAATTCGAATCGTTGTTGCAAGGGAGCGGTGGCGTGCTCGCATCTCCAAATATCGGCCAATAGAGAGAAAAAGAACAAACATACAAACGGAATCAAAATAGACTTCAGGGCCATGTGTGAACGTTGACCATAAGCTGGCGAAAAAAGCGGCAGTAATGGCGATTGAGACGGGAATATCCATGCCAGCGTGTCGGCTTTTGATATTACGAGCAGCGCTGGCTAAAAAAGGGTAACCAGAATACAAGTAAACAGGAGCGCAAACTATTGCGCTCACCCATCGTAAAAACAGTTCATGTTCAACTACTATACCTTGAAATGCTCCAAGGTATAACCCCCCTGCAAACATCATAACTTGCATTGCCCCTAATGCAGCTACACCGATGCGAGCAAGGGCTTTTTTATTTTCTTGCTGAAGAAGTTTTTCTTGTTTTTGAGGGCAATAAGGCTCTGCCTGGTATCCAACCTTGTGAATAGCAAAAAGGATATCATTGAGGGTTTGTTGCTTGGTATCCCATTCAACTTCTGCTAAATGACTCGATAAGTTTACGCGACACTGCGTAACCCCAGTGAGCTTTTGAAGTTGTTTTTCAATGAGCCATATGCAAGCCGCACAAGTGATGCCAGAAATCATTAGTGTTATGGCCAAATGCGAAGAGGGTGACTGTATGTTCGTTTTTGTCTTATCAATAGTGGTTGTATTGGTAACGGTGCGAACAAATCGTCCCTGTAGCTCCGGCTGATTCCAAATAGCATTTTGTTTAAGGAAATCTGGAATGACTTCTCCTGCGAGATTATCTTCGTTAGACAGAGTGCGGTGTTTGTAATAATTCTCCATGCCGAGGTCAACAATGTTACTGGCGACGGCTTCGCAGCCAGGGCAGCACATTGGTCGTGCTACTCCAAGGATGGTAACGAAATGCTGAACGTTGTCGGGGGTTGGTAATCCGCAGTGGTAACAGGCACTTTCTTGGGGTGGTGTTTGGAGGGTTTTAGGCTGTAAACTCATTGTTAACGAGGTTCGATCTGTACGTTTACCATATCATTTGAAAAGTTAAGGTTACCAGTAAGTTGCCATTCTGTATTCTGTTCATCGATTGTTATATGGTAAAAACCGGCGGGAATAGCTGGAAATTGGATAACAAATTGACCTTGGGGTGTATAAAATGCCTGATACTCCCCATCTTTTTCAGGTTGTGTTGGGTGGGTAAGGGATACGTTAACGATGTTGGTTTTTAAGCCGTCAACATTATTTAATGTGAGTAATAGATGCTTCTTAGCACGATCTAGCGTTATCTGTGCATTGATTCCTAATACCTTTGCCTGCTTTTGCTTGTCCAGCCGTTGATTGATAGCTAAGCCATCTTTGTACCAATCATTTTTTACAAGGGTATCTCCGTACTTAAAGGCAATTACAACGGTTATTAGACCGGCTACAACTGCTGAGGCGGGGAAAAATATAATAACCCAAGGCCAAAACTGTTTGTACCAAGCAGTAGGTCTTTCAGTTTGTGTAGATTTGGTAGTAACGCTCATGGTGGTAATGCTCATAATGGATTATCGTTTAGGCATCGGGCCAAGGAATCGACTTTCTTCTTTTACATGTAAACTAGGGTCATCGATGGCTTCAATATAAAAATAAATATTGGTATTTGGTGCGTTTAGTGCACTAGGGTGTATGTGAGCTGTTGTTGGCACCACAACAAGCTCTCCAGCCAATGTTGAAATGGACTCAGGTGTGTCAAGGATAAGGCCTTCCGGTCCAGAAATGCTTACTTTATAGCTGTGTGGTTGTTGAGTTTTATTAATTATCTTGAGGGTATAAACATTCTCTATGTGGCCTTCGACATTTGTTCGATAAAGTTGGTTTCGGTCGCGAATAATATCAACTTCTAGCGGTACTCGGCTGAACAATATAGCAATAAACCCAATAACCATGACACAAAGAACAATGGCATATCCCACTAAGCGAGGGCGTAAAAGGCGAGAAGGTTTCCCGTCAATGGCATTTTCCGTTGAATAACGTACCAAACCTCGGTCGTAACCCATTTGATCCATGACGGAGTCGCAAGCATCAATACAGGCGGCGCAGCCAATACATTCATATTGCAAACCATTGCGAATATCAATGCCGGTTGGACATACCTGTACGCATAATTTGCAGTCGATGCAATCACCTAGGCCTTGCTCTTGATGATCGGTTTTTTTCTTGCGTTTTCCTCTAGGGTCCCCTCGTTTTGTGTCATAGGTGACCACAAGAGTATCTGGGTCAAACATTACTCCCTGAAATCGAGCATAAGGGCACATGTATATGCAGACTTGTTCGCGTAACCACCCTGCGTTCATATACGTGGCAACGGTGAAAAAGATTAACCAGAATATTGGCCACGCATCTAAATTGAAATATGCAGTATCCAGCAATAATTCTACGACAGGCACAAAATAACCAACAAAGGTAAATGCCGTGAATAACGACAGCAAAATCCAAAAGAAATGTTTGGTACTTTTTTTAATAACCTTTTTGAGAGACCAGGGTTGTGCATCGAGTCGAATTCGTTGATGTCGGTCGCCCTCTGTGACGTGCTCAATCCACATGAAAAAGGTTGTCCATACGGTTTGTGGACAAGTATATCCACACCAAAGACGACCAGCAAGCACTGTGAAAAAGAACAAAGCGAAAGCGGCAATGATAAGAAGCCATGATAATAAAATAAAATCCTGAGGCCAGAATGTCATACCTAAAATATAGAATTTTCGTTCGGGCAAATCGAACAATATTGCCTGTCGTCCGTTCCAAGTTAACCAGGGGCCAAGAAAGTATGCGCCAAGGGTTACCCAAATTGTAATGACCCGCAATGTTTGAAAAAATCCAGTCGCATTCCGTTGGTAAATTTTTTCTCGCTTTTGATATAGGTCGATTGTATTCGGGGATGTATCGGTAACAGGGATTTTGTTTGAATTAGACATCAGCTTAAAAACTCGCGTGACGATACGCATAAATCACCATGCGTCAGATGGCGTGAAACTTAATAAAAATGCGTATAAGTAAAATAGGTTTACCAACAACTCTCTAAGAAAAGTGTTTGGTAAGCATATTTAGTTAGTGCGCGCTGTTAGTGTAGTTTGGTATTTAACAAAAAATAGTTAATGTGTTGCTTAAATTGTGAGCGGTTATTATATACCAAAATGCCTGTTAGCAGTGTGACTAGATTACATAGATCTGCGTCGTTGCTAACAGGCACTTTGGTATACCTTGTTGTTACTTAAGTTACTTACTTAAACTATAGACATAAGCAGTAAGAACATGGATTTTCTCTTCGCTTAATCGATCTTTGAAAGAGGGCATTGCACCAGACCGACCATGATTAATTGTTGTGATAATGGTTGCTTCATCACCCCCATATAACCATACATTATCTGTGAGGTTGGGAGCCCCGAAAGCTTGATTACCTTTACCATCTTGGCCATGACAGCCTGCGCATGGAGCAAATTTTGTTTTACCTGTCGCGGCATCGCCAGAGCCTTTGCGGCCACTAAGGCTTAGTACGTGAGCAGCGACATCTTTGATAGCGGTAGCATCACCTACTACTGCGGCCATCGGTGGCATGTTACCAGTGCGCCCGCCAGTAATGGTTGTTTTAATGGTTTTAGCGTTTCCGCCGTACAGCCAATCAGTATCCGTTAGATTAGGAAAGCCAACAGCGCCGTGTGCGTCAGAGCCATGGCAGAGCGAGCAGTTATTGCCAAACAACCTTTGCCCAACTTTTATTGCCTCTGGATCTTTCGCTAAATCTTTGATAGAGATTTTCGCATAGTCTTCAAAAATACGATCAAAACGGTTGTCCGCTTTTTTCATTTCGTGTTCCCATTGATTGACAGACGTCCAGCCTAGGGCTCCCTTGTAGCTGCCGAGGCCAGGGTATAGAGCCAGATAGATGAAGGCGAAAACAATGGTGGCGTAGAACATCATTAACCACCATTGAGGCAATGGGTTGTTGTATTCCACGATACCATCAAAGCTATGATGAAGTTCTTCGCCTTCTGCTACATCGTCGTCATGTTTACGGCGAGTCCACCAAAGGATCCATAGGCAGCCGAAAATATTAAGGAACACGATAAATGTAATCCATCCGCTCCAGAAATTACTCATATCATTCATGATTTGTTATCTCCAGCCTCGATAGATTGGGCGTGATTTTGCTGTGGTTCATCGGCAAAAGGTAAGTTTGCGGCATCAATAAAGCTGTCTTTTTGCTTTTTGCTATAGGCCCACCATGTGATCCAAAAAAACGAGATCACGAAAAGCACAGTAATGATGCTGCGTAAAATATTTATATCCATGCTGATTTACCTCTTGAACGACAAAACCGTTCCCAAGTTTTGCAGGTAGTGGATGAGAGCGTCCATTTCAGTTTTACCTTCTACGGCAGCTTTTGCTCCACTGATATCGATTTCTGTGTAAGGAACACCTACCATTCGCAATGCTTTCATCTTGGTGCCGGTATTTTCACCAGTAAGAACGTTGTCCGCTAACCAGGGGAATCCAGGCATGTTGGATTCAGGTACTACCGCACGAGGGTCCATTAAGTGAACGCGGTGCCACTCATCAGGGTAAAGTTTCCCAACGCGAGCTAGATCAGGTCCTGTACGTTTCGAGCCCCATAAAAAAGGGTGTTCATATACAGACTCTCCCGCAACGCTATAGTGGCCGTAACGTTCTGTTTCTGCTCGAAATGGTCGAATCATTTGTGAATGACACACATGACAACCCTCGCGGATATAAATATCCCTGCCTTCCAGTGCGAGTGCGTCATGTGGTTCTAAGCCGTCTACGGGCTTTGTTGTCTCGTCTTGAAAAAAAAGCGGAACAATTTCAACAAGGCCTGCGAGGCTAATGGCAAAAATGATAAAAACAATCATTAAACCAATATTTTTTTCTACTATCTCATGGGATTTAGCCATTTTAAATCTCCTTACGCCGGTTGCGCGGCAGCGTCGGTGGATGTTTGGCCTGCGCCACGAATCGTCTTCCATGCGTTATATGCCATAACAAACATACCGCCTAAGAACATTACTCCACCAACCCAACGAATAATGTAGTAAGGGTAAGTTGCTTTTAATGCTTCAACAAAGGTATACGTTAAGGTGCCATCGTCATTGATAGCCCTCCACATAAGTCCTTGCGTAATGCCTGCCACCCACATTGATGCGATGTAAAGTACGGTGCCAATGGTAGCCATCCAGAAATGCATGTTAACAAGCTTTACGCTATACATTTCTTTCTTGTGCCATAACCAAGGAATTAGGCAATAGACGCAGCCGATAGTGATCATCGCTACCCAGCCTAGTGCGCCAGAATGTACGTGGCCAACGGTCCAGTCAGTGTAATGAGATAAGGCATTCACTGTTTTGATTGCCATCATAGGGCCTTCGAATGTAGACATACCGTAAAAAGACAAAGCAACCACCATAAAGCGAAGTACAGGGTCATCTCGTAACTTTTCCCATGCACCAGAAAGGGTCATTATACCATTTATCATTCCGCCCCAGGATGGTGCTAGCAAAATCAGTGAAAAAGCCATACCTAGTGATTGAGTCCAATCTGGTAGCGCAGTGTAATGAAGGTGGTGGGGGCCTGCCCACATATATAGAGAGATTATTGCCCAGAAGTGAACGATAGATAGGCGGTATGAATATACTGGGCGTTCTGCTCGCTTAGGAATGAAGTAATACATCATTCCAAGGAAGCCTGCTGTAAGGAAGAACCCGACTGCATTGTGGCCGTACCACCATTGAATCATCGCGTCCGTGGCACCGGAGTATATGGAGTAGGATTTCCACAAAGAGACAGGTACTGCCATGCTGTTAACAACGTGAAGTAATGCAATGCAGATAATAAATGCGCCAAAAAACCAATTAGCTACATAGATATGGGACGTAGTTCGTTTCACAATGGTGCCAAAGAATACGGCGGCATAAGACAGCCAGACAATCGTTATTAGAATGTCGATAGGCCATTCTAGTTCAGCATATTCTTTTGTAGAGGTGAGGCCCAAAGGTAGAGTAATGGCGGCACTAACAATAACAAGTTGCCACCCCCAAAATACAAAAGAGGCCAGTTTGGGTGCAAAGAGGGTCGTTTGACAGGTGCGTTGAACCACATATAGCGAACAGGCGAATAGCGCAGACCCACCAAATGCAAAGATAACTGCATTGGTATGCAGTGGACGTAAACGACTATAAGTAAGCCAGGGTAAGTCAAAGTTAAGCGCTGGCCATGCAAGTTGTGCCGCAATGATTACACCGACTAACATACCAAAAATACCCCATACAATCGTCATTACAGTAAACTGTTTGACGACAGCGAAGTCGTATTGAGGCGTTGTAAGGTCACTATTACTCATGAAGTGATATTCCTATAGTTTTCTATTATTACACCTGTCGTAAGCTCACGAATACACTCTGTTTTGTGTAAATATCGAGCCAGCCGAAGTATAGTCCAAAAAAAGTTTCCATTCTTGATATTAATCATAGAAAGGCAACCTTGGTGCAGTGATAGGCGCTCAAAGCAGCTTGTTTTTGCACTGTTTTGGGTTTTTGCCTCTCTATTTACACCAAAGTGGTGCGATACATGTTCTGTTGTTGCTACTAAATTCATTAAGCCATTGATAAACAACGATATTAATAGTTGGCCCAAATGGTGCATGCCCCATGACGGTGCGAGGGCACCAAGATTGCTCATGAAGTAGGCTGTCCATGTTTTCGGGGCGCATTATGAGAATGATTTTGTAAATCATCAAGTGTTTTATGAGCAACAATAAATAGAATGATGAGTCAGCCTTTAAGGGGCGCGAATTTGCTATTTATTTGAAAAATAAATGATTTTATTGTCAAGGTAATTGCTAAGGGTTAAGAGTATGTTGAATACAAGAGTACGTAACGTGTTGCTGGGGGGCGTTGCGCTAATGTTGCCGTCACTAGGTTGGGCAGCTGATGAATTGAATCAAGCCAATACAGCGTGGATTTTGACATCTACAGCCCTGGTATTGTTTATGACAATTCCAGGGTTGTCATTGTTCTATGCCGGTTTGGTTCGGTCTAAAAACGTGCTGTCTGTGTTAATGCAGTGTTTTGCGCTAACAAGTCTTATGTCTATTGTGTGGTTTGTTATTGGGTATTCATTAGCATTTACTGATGGCGGTAGTGCAAATGATTGGGTTGGCGGTTTCTCAAATATATTGTTTGCTGCGATGGGCAAAGAGTCTATGTCTGGAGATATCCCAGAAACATTGTTTGCAATGTTTCAGATGACGTTCGCTATTATTACGCCAGCGTTAATAGTCGGTGGTTTTGCGGAGCGTATGAAATTTTCAGCGATGCTTATCTTTAGCGTTATTTGGAGCATTGTTGTTTACTCCCCGGTTACTCATTGGGTGTGGGGTGGTGGTTGGTTAGGTCAAATGGGGTTGCTTGATTTTGCAGGTGGTACCGTTGTCCACATAACGGCAGCAGTGGCAGCGTTAGTCACTGCTTTGGTTATGGGGAATCGAAAAGGGTTTGGTAAAACGCCTATGCCTCCGCACAATATGACCATGACGGTGACGGGAGCCGGGATGTTATGGGTTGGTTGGTTTGGTTTTAATGGTGGTAGTGCGTTGGCGGCAAATGGTGATGCAGCGATGGCAATGTTGGTGACGCATATATCCGCAGCGGGTGGTTGTTTTGCATGGATGATGTGTGAATGGATTCGCCATGGTAAGCCATCAGTATTAGGTATTGTTACGGGTATGGTCGCAGGTTTGGGGACAATTACTCCTGCGTCTGGTTCTGTAGGGCCAGCGGCCGCTCTAGTGATTGGCCTTAGTGCCGGTGTCGTTTGTTTTTACGCGACAATGTATATCAAGCAAGTGTTAAAAATAGATGATTCACTGGATGTGTTTCCTGTGCACGGTGTTGGCGGCATCTTGGGTACCATGCTTGTTGGTGTGTTCGCGTCAACGGAATTGGGCTTGTTTAGCGGTTCTGGCTTTGGTGGTGAGATCGGTTCCATTGGTGAACAGCTAAAAGTGCAGGCGATTGGTGTTGTTGCTGTTTTTGCTTACACGGCGGTTGCAACGTTTATTATTCTTAAGATTGTTGATGCTCTTGTAGGATTGCGTGTCAGTGATGACGAAGAAACTGAAGGTTTGGATTTGGTTCTTCATGATGAAAGGGGGTATGACCTGTAAATAGAGGTTGACCCAGGCAAAAAAACGACGCGACAGTGTCGGTTTTTTTGCCTGAAATATCTCAGTTGTTTAATATGTGACCAGGTTGTGTGAGAATCGCCATAAAAACAGCATGTTAGGTCATTTTTCTAAGTTGACCGAAAAAACCACTGCCTTGGGAAAAAAGGCTATTGTAAATTACAAACCGATTTTATAAGGTACAAGTAACAGTCTTGAACAAACGTTTGATCGTTTTTCATGTGCTTGGCTAGGTTTCGAGCAGTCCAACCAGGCTGTTTGCTTATCAGCGAGTAGGTTCGTGAAAATTTGCACATTATTATCAAATTTTTATGTTACGTTGTGAGGAGCGGACTATGCTTAAGTTCGCAATGAATCGCATGCTTATCGTTGATATGCAAAATATTGCTTCTTGTACAAGAAGCTTATAATAATGAAGGAGAAGGTAGATGAGTTTAAAGTTTTTGTCAGACGAGTGGTTCACTAAAGTAGAAGACCTTATTGCCGCTGCAGGCGACCTTGAAGTTCCTGCTGCA
>CAJXZM010000106.1 GCA_913063125.1 uncultured Gammaproteobacteria bacterium
GACGACGCAGCAACACTCAGTGAGGACAATGTTACAGGCTCAGAAGGCGAACGATACAGCCACTGCGCCAATGAAAAACCCATCACAATAAGCGCGGGAATCATATGTAACCATAGGCTTTTTCGTCCCAATGATTGGCCGCTCACGACTTTTGAATAAGCATGTAAACAAGGCCCAATCAAAAACAACGCAGGCTGGTGTAAATACAATACCCAAGAAAAGCGCTCGATTTCTTCTGTCAAAACCAAGCACCAACACAACTGAATAAGACCGATGGATACAAATAAGGCAACCAATAACCCCCGAGACTCGACACTGTGGTGAGAAAAGCCATGGCCAATGGCATAAAGCCAAGCAAGCCCAACACCAAAAGACATCCAGTAGGTTAAAATGGTATCAGCCACGCAGCACCCTATTTCTGAAAAAACACTTCAAAACGTACCGTAAGCGAAAAAATCGACTCGAACCCCTTATCTCTTGGGTAATTCACTTCCGGTATTACGTTCCAGTACAGCCAATCTTTATACAGCAACTCACGGTATTGAGCACTGACAAAATACGATGTTATTCTAGGTTTTGCCACATCAGCGCCAATCACACCTAGCCGATAATCCATCCCTCTACGATCACTTAACCGTTTTCGCAAACTAAAGGTTTGTGCAGCCACCGTCGTCTCATCCTCCTCCCAATCAATAGTACTTGTTGCAGAAAAGAACAATTCATTTTTTAGTGGTCGCTCAAACGCCAGGGATTGTTCAATCTCCCATTGATCATTAAGGTATTCGGCGGCCTTAAAACGGAATGGCATAGTCCATGAATCACCCAAGTTCCAACGCCTTTTTGCAGAAAATTTAACAAACACATCGCCGGGCAATCGAGCTTTTACACCAAGCAATGATTTGGTTTTCCAGTGCTTAGCCTCAGAGCGTGCAAATTCTATAGCCGCGGTAACACTACTATCATCAATACCATTGGACTCTGAAAGGCTAGGCCGACTTTTCTCTTCAAGGCTTTCTTTATCGTCTAACGTGTTCTCGATAATAATATGAAAACGCCGTTTAGTTGCAGGTAAGTGAAGTCGAAACTTTATATCCGTATTATCCACATAACCTTCACCTTCAACCCAAGCACCGCCAGCCCGAAAGCGCACAAAACTCTTATTACCAGAGGCCAATACATTTTCTCCAGCAAAAAACTGGTCAATACCGCGGGCCATCCAATCGACACGATCACTCCAAGTATCCCGGGAATTTTCGAGCCAATGGGCACTTTTTTTCCAATAAGGTAATTCGGACTTGCTCGTGCCGTCTTGCTCGGCAGATTTATCAGGAATGGGCCCTATAAGGGGCACAGAGTCAATATTATCTTCCGCATCCCGAGCTCTTACGACAGGCACGCTAATAACGCAGCAGCACAAACCAACAATAATGTACTTCCAATCAAACAGTTTCAACATTCATCAACTACTAACTACGCCACAATGAGCAGTTATAATAGCGGGTCTAAGCGGAATAAGGCAGGGGAAAAGTACTATTGACAATCAACAAGGTCACATTTAGCCAATAAGTCTTATCGCATAACCAGCTTAATAATTAAGACGATCAGGCACCCGGTTAATTCCTAACCAATATTCACCCAATGCTCGAACCTGGCTGGTAAATTCACTAAATTCAACCGGTTTATGGATGTAACTATTTGCGCCACTCTTGTAACAATTAATAATGTCACATTGCTCATCTGAAGATGTTAACAAAACAATAGGTAACGCTTTAGTATTTTCGTTCGCCCTCAGTCGTTGCAATACTTGAATGCCATTTAACTTGGGCAATTGCAGGTCTAAGAACACAACATGAGGCTGCTCTTTAATATCTCTACCTTCATACTTTCCGGTACCAAAGAGGTAATCTAAGGCCTCCTCCCCATCTCTAGCAACCACGACTTTACTTTCGATTTCCGTTTTCTTTAACGCTCGAATCGCCAGCATCTCATCATCTGGATTATCTTCTACTAGCAATATCGTCATATTAGACATCTCTAAAGCTCCATGTAGTTGCTGATCAATAACAATCTAGTTAAGCAGTGGTGTAGTATACCCTTGCTCCCACATTAATACGCCCTCCTGAAACAGTCAATTCCATTAACTAAGATATAGCCGTAAAATGGTATTTATGCACCAAAACAAAGCGACTATTTTTCAACCACCTTTTAGGTTGTCAGTTCTAATTTATCCGCGTACCTTTGCGATCGAGAAAGCAACAATAAGATTCCGCCCATCAAGTGGCAGACATATAACTAGGTAAACCCTTATGAACACTAAGAAAATCGTTGAATTTGCACTTAGCCAACTAGACAACTTAGGCTTTCAACTACAAAAACATGGTATTTCTAGCAACGTAAACCGTCACAACCTTATTGCTATCGCCATGACTCAACAAGATCGAGTAAAAGCAGAGATTTCACGCGTTGAACTAAAGGTTGATATTCAGAAAGCCCGTGTTGAGCGTATACGCCAACAAGCAGACGAATTAGTAGAAAACGTTATCGAACGCGCTCCTGCTCCTATTGCAGATCAGCTAACACGCGTTAAAGCTCTTGTTGCCTAATATAGCGGTTTAATATTTACGCGCGCAGTAAAGCTTAATGTCCCAACAAAGCCAGCTTATGAAGCTGGCTTTGTTGTTTCTGTGTCTTTAGAATGTGGGGATATCCAAACATAATAAGGAACATGTCGATGACAGCAAAAACAAATACTGGCGCTATCCCTTTTGAATTTGGCAAAAAAACAAAAGACAGTAGAGTTCCTGCCGCAAACCGTCCTCCTGGTAAGAATTTCAATATGCTGGTTATCGGCAATTTTCTTGGTAACAATCTAAGCTCACCCGGCGGTAACGGCAAACCGATCAAAGTAGACCGTGACAACCTCGAAGAGGTAATGGCAAAGTTACAACCAAGCCTTTCATTACCTATCGGTGATAGACCTGGCGACAAAAGCGCTGAAGAAAATCAACAAATGGTTAATATGACCTTCAGCAATCTCGATGAATTTCATCCAGATTATTTGTATCAACATATCGAGTTATTCTCAGAATTTCGCACCTTACGTCGCAAGCTCAACAAAGACAGCTCCTTTGAAGCTGCTGCAAAAAAAATGGATCAGTGGCTTTCTGTTGCAACAGAGAGCAAAAAAAACGCTAAAACGACACCTCCAGCAACCTCAAATGCACAGACTCCCAATAATTCGCCGACAGAAGGTTTGCTCGATAGCATTCTAGGGGGTAGCGATAACTCTGGAAGCGCATCCACAGAAGCAGACAGATTAGTCACTAGCCTAATCCAGGATGCCGTTGCTGCCTATGTAACACCTGCTCCCAACCCACAAAAACAACATTATATTGATGCGCTCGACCACACTATTTCCAGCACCATGGCAGCATTACTGCATCACCCAGAGTTTCAAGCATTAGAAGCAGCATGGCGCGGATTAGACATGATGACCCGCAGGGTAGAAACGGATAGTCAATTAACACTGCGCATGTTATCTCAAAGTAAAAAAGAGTTACTCATTGATCTTGCAGAACACCAAGATGCCACGCAATCAAACTTTTCAAAGCTTGTTTATGACGCCGCCGTATTACCTACCAATGACGATCGCTGGTCTACCGTTGTAGGTTTGTATGAATTTTCTGATACCAAAAACGATGCGTTAATGCTTGGAATTTTGGCAAAAGTCATGGCCAGTGCAGACACCCCTTTTATTGCTGCAGGAAGCCCATCTTTGGTAAACTGCACCAGTTACTTTTACCAGCAAGATTCAACTGACTGGCAGCAAAGTTACCAAGATGGTTTCAAAGAAACCTGGAATGCGATTCGTGAACTACCAGAATCTCAATATATTTCCCTTGCCAGCCCACGCTTTCTAATACGTTACCCTTACGGTAAAAAATCACAACGTATTGAAGCATTTGATCTAGAGGAAACCGGCAGCGACTTTAATGCTGAGCACTTTCTTTGGTGTAATGGCGCGATTGCCCACGCTATAGCGTTATGCCAAGGGTTTAGTGAACAACACTGGAAAATGTCCCCCGGCACCATCAATCAACTCGATAATTTACCCATGGCGTTTTACGATGATGACGGGGAACAAGCACAAATCCCTACCGCCGAAACCTTTCTTACCGAATCCGCTTTCGAAGCGCTGACCAGCGGTGGCCTAGCCCCCCTTATCTCCCTCAAAGGCAGTGACCATTTACAATTGGGGCCCCTTATTTCCATCCATCACCAACGTCAAGCGCTCAAAGGCCCTTGGGATAAATAGTCTATTATGATGCAGTATATTGAACCTATCTTTCGGCCTCCTAGCGAGGCCAATTCACTTATTCTACAAGTCACCAATGGGTGCTCGTATAATAAATGTACCTTTTGTGACATGTATACTGCTTCACAAAAAAAATTCAAACCCACCGCTATTGACGATATTGAAAAAATCCTTCAAGAAGCTCAACCCCATCAACATCAAATTAGACGTATTTTTCTGGCCGATGGTGATGCGATGACTTTATCCATTCGCCGTCTCACAGAAATACTCACGCTAATTCGTCAATATTTTCCGAACATTCAACGAGTCTCTTCTTATTGCTTGCCAAGAAATCTTAAAAACAAATCGGTTGAAGATCTTAAGGCACTAAAAGCACTGGGTCTATCGTTAATGTATATTGGCTGCGAAAGTGGCGATGACACTGTCTTGGAGAAAATCAAAAAAGGTGAAACCTATCAAACGTCTCTCGACGCACTGAAGAAAATCAAAGCAGCAGGCATGAAAAGTTCGGTAATGATATTAAATGGAATGGGTGGAAAGCAGCACTCGGAACAACATGCCATTAACTCTGCAAAGTTAATGAATGAAGCCCAGCCAGAATACCTATCCACCCTTGTAGTATCTTTCCCTATGGGCCAAGAAAGAGTTCAAGAAGGGTTTAGTCAGTCATTTGAAATATTAGAGCAACACGACTTGTTCAAGGAAATCCGCCTGTTATTGGAAAATTTAAATTTAACAAGCACCATTTTTCGCAGTGATCATGCATCCAACTATCTTGTACTTAAAGGGGTTCTGGGAAAGGATAAAGCTGCATTATTACAACAAGTTGATGACGCTATTCAACGACCAGGGTCCATTCATTTACGAGAAGAATGGCAACGGGGTTTGTAGTATAGCCTTCTGGCATGGGCTTGTAGAATACGTTACTAGCCCTAATTTCTTTATCTTAACGCTTCAAAAACTCAACAAATTCCTCCCCCGGTAATGGCTTACTATAGAGGTATCCTTGAATATATTGACAATTTCTCTCTCGTAAGAAAGCTGATTGCTCTTCGGTTTCGACACCTTCAGCAACCACCTCTAAATTTAAACTTTCTGCCATCAACAAAATTGCCTTAACCAACCCTGCCTCCTCGACATTCCCCGGCAAATTCATAATAAATGATCGGTCTATTTTCAGCGTTGTTACGGGAAACTTGCTTAGATAACTTAGAGATGAATATCCCGTCCCAAAATCATCAATCGACAAAGCGACACCAAGGGATCTTATGCCATTAAGCTGATCCAATGTTACGTTATCATCTGAAAGTAAAAGCCCTTCCGTAATCTCTAATATTAATCGAGACGCCGGAAGTTTTGTTTCCTCCAATGTGCGCTTAACTAAAGCAGGCATATCTTCACGTTGAAATTGCACACTCGACAAGTTAACCGCTATACGAGGGGGTTGGTCGAATATTTCAGCCCAAGACGCTGCATCCCTACAAGCCTGCTGCAACACCCATTCGCCAATAGGAAGAATCAGTCCAATTTCCTCAGCCAATGGAATAAAATCAACAGGAGAAATAAGCCCTTTTCTTGGATGACGCCAACGAATAAGCGCTTCGGCACTTGCTACGCCTCCCTTTGAAGCATCAATAATCGGCTGGTAGTGTAGAGAAAATTCATTGTTCTCCATTGCTTTTCGAAGTGCTTTTTCCAATTCTCGCTTACGTTGCGCCCCTATATCTATTTCTTGCGTAAAAAACTGAAAATCATTTCGTCCTCTTTCTTTTGCCAGGTGCATTGCACTATCAGCTTTTCTAAGTAATGTCTCCGCTGTTCTTCCATCATCAGGAAAAATCGTTACGCCAATACTGGCAGATATAAAAGCATCGTTACCTTTTAAGAAATATGGATTGGATAACGACGCCAATATATTTTTGACAATAACTCTAACCTTTCCCTCATCATTATTTTCTGATAGCAAAACCGCAAACTCATCTCCACCCAGTCTCGAAACGATATCTATCTGTCTAACACATTGAACAATCCTTTCTGATGCTTCCTGTAGAAGATGATCACCGATAGAATGTCCCAGTGTGTCATTTACATGTTTAAAGCGATCTAAATCAATAAACATCAATGCCAATCGATTTTTGTTACTTTCTGAAGCCTCTATTGCTTCGGTTAAACGTTCAGAAAAAAGATTTCGATTGGCCAAGCCGGTGAGTGAGTCAAAATTTGCTTGTTGCCAAATCCGTATCTCATCCCGCTTACGTTTAGTAATGTCAATAATATTAACCGGTATACTGCCAAACCCCTTCTTCGTTTTAGGTATTTGAAATGAAATAATAGCATCAATATTTCGACCATCAAACGACAAATATTTCGCTTCTTCTCGAAATTTATCTTTTTTGTCCCAGATTGCACAAAGCTCACTAATGAAAATATTGGTAGCTCCTGGACCGAAAGTATTACTAATATTTTCTTGAAAATCTTTTTTTGATTTGGCAGAAAAAAGTGACACTGTTGCTGCATTGACATCACGCACTTTAACCATACGCGCCAGCTCCAGAGAAATGGCTTTATTCTCAAATAAATACCTTCTTAAATCCTCAACCCCATCACGCCTCAACTTTTCCAACGCGTCATAAACAGCAGAAAAATCTTCATTCCATATGGATATTTCAGAATTCTCAAAAAGCTCTCTAAATCTTTCTCGGCTTTCTTTTAATACTGCATACGGTTTTTGCAAATTCGACACAACAATGGAGTTATATATCAACCAAAATGAAAATAGCTTAAAAATATGTCCAACAAGATTAGAAAGTCCAAACACACTCACATAGAGGGTGAATGCTAACTCAGCAATCATGGTAAAAACGATCGATAAAGAAATAAACAATCTTTCTCGCGGAGAAATCGAATCCCCCGTTCGATAAATAACAATTAGCGCTAACGCCAGAATACAATCAATAAGATATTCACTGTATATTTTGAAATCTGTTAACCCTTCACCTTTTACAAATGCTGTCGGAAAGTTATTTGAAAATATAATGAACGACAAAACAAAAGCAACAACACCAAACACACCAAGAAGAATATACCCATTTACTATCTTTCGCGCAAAGAATGGAGCGGTCAACAATAACAACGACTCAAAGTATCGTGTCGCTATCCAAAACTGAATTGACGTATCCCCGTCATTTTCACTAAAAACATTCATACCTTTATAAGAAAGTGTATGCAGTAAATCTAAGGAGCCAATCCAAAAATATCCGCAAGCAAGGTACAATAGAAAACTGTTAACCGAAAACATCCTCGTAGACCACGCCAACGAAAACATCACAAATGAAATAATGATGGCAAAAAGCTCGGCAAAGGTGTGAAATGCAAGAAAACTGAACTGAGCAATAAACACCAGAATAACCGAGAGGCAAACGGGGGCTAACCATAAGGACTTGCTCATTAACAAATGAGTCCACTGGTTTTTCAAGGGCTCTCGGTGTTTTTCAAAATTGTTGGCATTCATTGTCAGGTGCTTCCACTGGGGTTAAACGATTAAAAAACACACTAAAACAAATCTATATCACTATCTCGTTCCGTAGATTCAATATCACCATTCGCCACAAGGTCCTCATAAAACCGTGACTGATTCCTACCATTCCCTTTAGCAAAATAAAGCGCTTTATCTGCACGATCAAAAATTGTCGAAAAATTCTCATATGCCTTATAGAAGGTATAACCACAAGAAATTGTCACCTTACCTATTTGAGGAAAATCATGATCCTCCACCCGCTGAAGAAAACGATTAATCGCCGATCGGCCATGATCAATATCAACATTGTTAAGAAAAACCAGAAACTCCTCCCCACCATAACGAAACAACCAATCATCGGTTCTGAATGCCTGTTTCATCATATGGGAAATTAATACTAACACCTCGTCACCGTACAAATGACCAAACCTATCGTTAATTAACTTAAAGTGATCAATATCAAAGATTACAACAATCCGTTCAGGTTCATTTTTTCGTCTATCCGATACACTCTTATTTACGGTTAATCGACTTATCTTTTCATCAAGCAATTGTCGATTAGACAACCCAGTTAGCTTATCTACTTGATTTTTAAGCAATAAATCATAATGATTACCGTAAACCTCTAAGATTGCATCAAGATACCTCCGTTTGGGGCTACGTAGAGAGTCACCGACAACCACATCACGAATATTATCTTCCATACTCGACACGCGTATATGCCGCACGCCGTCTCCCTTAACTAGAGGGCCCTCTGGCCTCATAACCGACACATCCGCTGAACCAAACAACTCCTGGAACACCTTTTCTAGTGCGCAGTCCAATGCCTCAATAGTCTGACAACGAGTTAGCCGGGCAAATCGCAGGTATTCGCAAGGCTCCTGCTCCTGCGCCTCATTGTTTAGACTCCTTTCTTCACCCATTAAATCATCTCAAACCTAACGACCACCATTAATTTATACAATTAGTCTAGGCTGAGATTCACTCCTCGTCCATTGAGTTCAAAGAGTAAAAATCGCGTCATACTCACCTAAGTGTACACACGAACTCCCATAAATAATAACCCAATCAACATAAATAAACACAAATCAATCATTAGGCCCAATAATTGATTTGTATAAAAAGTTGATCAATAAATTAATAGTCTACCGAAACATCGCAACAACACCCGCTTACTTTCGGGTTACCCAATTCCCAAAAAACCTTGAGAACCCCTAACCTCTAGGCATGCACAACACAATATTATACTTTTCACTCCATTTTTTTTACGAACGTTAATTCTCTACGATTAATTACTATATGAAACTGGATGCTCACTTTGATTGTAGGAATTGGACATATTCGAACCTTACAAAGACTTACTCTGTAACACTTGCTTGACCCGGAGTTAACACTGTAGAATTACCATTCAGTAAACGCTTGTTTACTTATTTGCGTTTAGGTATCATTCAGCTCGTTATAAAAACTAAGAATAATAAAGATAATACTAAAAACAAAAAACGATAATGGTAACCCTATGATTCATGCCATCACAACACCATCCATATTGTACCTTTGGGAATCACGCACTTTATATATTGGCGAGTACCCAGATTTCAGCCCTCTCACCCAAGGAGCGGCATCACTGCTGGTTGGCATTGATGGCCCCATATCCATTACTCAATGCAATTCTGGTGAAACTGTCAGCGGAAACTCCTTTCTAATCCCCGCTGGTGTACCCTTTATTATAGATAGCAATGGCCACCGTATCGCAAACTGTTATCTCGACCCCTACAACGAAGACTTTTTCCGTTTAAGGCAGTCGATGAAAGAACAAGTGGGTGAAATTCACGTCGGTAACAAAAAAGAAATCATGCAAGCGGCTGCATTTGAAAAAATGTTATGTCATACACTCGACCAAAAAGAAGCGAAAAAATTAATCGAACACGCCGTATTTCCATCCATATTTGAAGCACCCAAACGTCCAGCCACAGACCCAAGAATTGTTGAAATCATCGATTTCATTCAAGATGACCCCTCAATTAATCACACAAACAAAGCCATGGCAAAACGTATCAACGTATCGGAGGTCACATTACAACGTTTATTTAAAGCAACAACAGGTATCCCGATCCGCCGCTTCCGCTTATGGCACAGGCTCTTTGTCACCGCAACACTACTTGCCTTTGGTCGCTCCATTACCGAAGCAGCACTAGAAGCCGGTTTTTCAGACGCCTCTCATTTCAACCATGTATTTAAAGATATGTTAGGAATGAGCCCTTCCTCAATTATTCGACGAACTAAAAATATGACAATTTTTGTCGATGAAGGCGCTCTAAAATATGCTCTATCTGAGGTTGGCTAACAAATAGTACGTCAACGTCGGATACGCCAGGGTGCTATCGGCCCAATATCGTAAAAGCGATATTGGCTTGTTCACAGAAATGGCGGAATGTTAAAAAGGCATGCTTTTCTAACGGCTCCCGTGTTAAAGAGCGGTCTGCGTAAATAACCCCT
Source organism: uncultured Gammaproteobacteria bacterium (assembly GCA_913063125.1). Lineage (GTDB taxonomy): Bacteria > Pseudomonadota > Gammaproteobacteria > Pseudomonadales > Ketobacteraceae > 42-54-T18. The sequence continues at coordinate 10,329 of CAJXZM010000106.1, forward strand.
CTCGGTTTACCCGCAACACAGACTGGCGTTGCAAAAAATTCTACCTGTCCAATTGCAGCGTAAATATCAGGCGTTAACAAGGGGCCTAAGTCCGCCCGTGTTTTTCTATCCATCCATAACCGTTCGTTTAACTCAAGCAAATGTGTAAAAACATTCTCTTTTTCATTTAACGGAAAATCAAAGAGTTTTCCAAAACCAACACGATCTTCACCCAAGGCCAACTTTGAAACTAACCTCTCCCCTTTTTTCACTATCAAAGCCAACACAACCCTATCCATATCCAATGACCGATAAATACCCTCCAACACGGTTCCAAGAACTGTATTCAAATCAACCTGCTCGCTCAGCATCGTCGACAGCTCACGAAGAATATCCAGTTGCAAATCCACCGGGTTGTCTAAATGCCTATCAACCACGTCCATTCCTGGCGCAGGCTCTTGTGGCAAAGGTGGTATAAACTGACCGGCGATTTGGATACCAAACTTTTCAATCATCCGAACCGCTTTCTGCGAATTATTATAGGCAATTTCTTTAACAATTTTTAACGGCCTATTAATATCTTCGCTAATTTCTTCCAATACCAATACCACAGGTTTAGCATCCCAGCCCTTCTCAACCGAGTTAGCTAACCGAAACCCTCGCTCAATATCCAGAATGTTCTTATCTCTAGTATCTGAATGCCTCAGCGCTCCCATCAGTAATGTACTTAACTGCCAATCTTTTGATAACGCTGAAGTCAGTTGCTCCAAAGTAAACCCCAGCACCTCTTTCTCGGCATCCTCTGGTTGCTTGGCTAATGCGTACGCCTCAACTAACGCCGTATCTTTACCATAAGGAAAACACCAAAAAGCCACCCCCCCTAATCGATTCAACAACGCCGCAATAAAGATCTCTTCCGTATTTGGCGTATTACGGATGCTAGAAAACTCCTTTGCCTGAATGGCCGCGTGAAATGATTTAACCAACTCACCTATCGCCGCATCATGGCGGCCGCCAGTTAACACGGTATCAATGAGTGAAATAGATAACGCAATACCTCTTACAACATCAAAGCCCAACAAAACAATAGCTCGACTGACGGTATTGATGCGCTGGCTTGAAGGATTGTAGTAGGCGCTGTTCGCCATTCGTAGCACTCGGGCGGTCATAGCACTATCGCCCAAAATCACCTGCGCCAACTCATTTACAGACGCCTCATCATCAGCGGACAACGACGCGATATTCCTTGCGGTATGTGCAAATAAGGGGAATTCCTCATCATTGAGGCGCCTCACCCACTCTTTTAAACCGACCTTACCATCATTCATAAAATACCCCTCTCTCTAGAGCGTAGCAGGTAATTTTTTCTGATCGCTATCATGTCACCAATGTTGCGCTATCACCTTAATATTATTGGTGTTTTTTCGACGTCTCTGCCATAAACGTTAGCGCGTTAGTACAAACGGACCAAGATAACAAACCTGTCAAACAACTGACATTCGAAGGCAAGCGAATAGCCACATTATGTGCTTTACTTAAATAACAACCAAAGTAAAGCACACGGACATGCACAACCCTATGACCACAAGAATCCTTACTGTTGACGACATAGAGATAAACCTTCGGTTATTAGAAATGACACTGGAAGAATTACCCGCCGTAATTGACCGTTCATTAAGCGGCCTCGATGCCATTGAAAAGGCAAAGGAGCACGAATATGCCGTCATCCTGATGGATATCAACATGCCTGGCATGAATGGCTTTGAGTGCGTAGAAAAAATTCGTTTCTTACCATTACATCGATTAACACCGATTATCTTTATTACAGCAGCGGGGGACCAAGAAAACTACGTCAGAAAAGGTTACGGGGTTGGCGCTATTGATTATCTTCACAAACCTTTCGATGAAAATATTCTCATTAGTAAAGTCAGTATTTTACTGGCCTTATTTAATGAAAGAAAAAATACCGAAGAAGCTCTGACACAGGTGCGACTTCTACAGCGCCAACACGAACAACTGCTAAACTTCACCGCAGAAGGCATAATAGGTTTAGATGTAGAAAACATTGTTACCTTTGCCAATACTGCAGCCTGCACGTTACTCACAGCACAACGAAACGACATAGTCGGTCAATCGATAAAAGACTTTGTTGACCCCTTAAGTAAAACAAAAGACTGGATGACATCCGATTTTGTACAAACGTTTAATGAAAGCCAATGTAACCAAAATGACAACGCGCATTTTTGGCGAAATAAACAAGCGCGATTCCCCGTACAATACACCCAATCATCCATTATCGAAGATGACCAACGCAAAGGCGGCGTAATCATTTTTCAAGATATATCCGAACGCAAAGAAATTGAAAACCAATTAATAAACCTAGCGAAATTTGACCAGTTAACGGGACTATCAAACCGTTCGTTATATTGGGAGTTTTTAGAAAAGGTAACGGCAAACGCCCACAGAGTTGGCGATAATTTATGCGTCCTGTTTCTTGATCTTGATCATTTTAAAGATATCAATGACACATTAGGCCATGACGCAGGAGACTTATTACTAGTACAAGCATCAGAGCGGCTAAAAAGCGCACTACGAAATGCAGACCTTATTGCTCGTCTGGGTGGCGATGAATTCGCGGTAGTGTTACAGGAAATGACTAGCATTAATGATGCAGCCAATGTCGCGCAGAAAATAATTGAGATTTTCTCCCAACCATTTTATTTGTTTGGAAAGGACGCCTATGTTGGTACCAGCATCGGCATTGCCAGCTTCCCTGAACACGGAACTGATGCAATCACTCTCACAAAAGCAGCAGATACCGCCATGTATCATGCTAAAAAAAGCGGGCGTAATACTTTTAAATTTTTTGATGATGATATGCACATGCGTATCCAAAGCCACCTTGAGGTTACCAATGACTTACGCCTAGCCATAAAGAATCGTGATCTATTACCCTATTACCAACCCATCATTCATATTGAAAAAAATGAAATCTCGGGATTTGAGGCATTAGCGCGATGGAATCATAAAGATAAAGGCATGATTTCACCCGGCATATTTATCCCTATTGCAGAAGAAGCCGGATTAATTGAAGACCTTGGTAAATTTATGTTACTAGAAGCCGGAAAACAGGCACATCAATGGTTCGGCGGCGATCACTGTAATATAAGAAAAAACCTCACCATTGCCATTAATGTTGCGGCAAAACAACTTAAACAAAAAAACTTCTCTCATCAAATCCTAACATTACTTGAAAAGCACAATATCTCAGCAAATTATATCAAATTGGAATTAACAGAATCCGCGTTGATGGATGACCCTATAGATGTAATTCGTCAGTTAAAGGTGTTACGTAAGGCGGGAATCACTATCGCCATTGATGATTTTGGAACAGGTTACTCATCATTAAGTTATCTAAAGAAATTCCCCATTGATTACCTTAAAATTGATCAGAGCTTTATCAGGGATATTGGCGAAGATCAAAATGACGAAGCAATAATTAGAGCCATTATTCAAATGGCTCACTCGCTTGGGCAAAAAGTCATCGCTGAAGGCGTTGAGACCCAACAACAACTCGAATTTTTAGCATCATTAAACTGTGATTACGCACAAGGATTCTTATTCAGTAAACCCGTCCCTTGGAATGACGCGGAGCAATTCTTGCCGATGTAATAGCGGGGTTTTCCCTGTCCAGCGCTTAAATGCTCTACGGAAATTTGCCGTATCAGAGAACTGCAAACGCTGAGCAATGTCCGCAACGGTAATACCTTTATCCTGTAACATCGCATCAGCACGTTCCAATAAAATGGTTTCCTTCACCTTTTGATAGCTCGTACCCAATGAACTCAACTTACGCTTTAGCGTCCTAGGGCTCATAAATAATTCTTCTGCAACAAACACTAACGTTAATGGTGATGCATGCCCCTCAAGAGCCTGCCAACGATCAAGCTCATAATGTACAACACGACGAACTCTTGTTACCAAGCTTTGCCGTGCTGCCGCACCCGCGTACTCTCGCTGACAATGTTGTTTGGCCATCTGGCACGTATTGGGGTCTCGAAATTTTAAAAGCCGCGCTAACAAGGTTTCATCAATGGATAACTGATTTACCGCACACCCAAACTGCACCGGGTTTTCCAGCGTCTCCTTATAGGTATCACTATAACCAGGGTCCGCGTACGCCAAACGTATCTCACAATCAATATGATCCACCCCCAACATCATTTTGGCATTGTGATAAACCCCCGTGAATAAACACTCAACAGCTAACGGCAACAAACGCCCCGCCCCCCACGCTTCATGTGTTTGAAAATGCACCTTACCCTCACTGATATGCATATCCACCACCATTAATGGTGAAAAGGCTTTGTAGTACGCTAACTGAATTTCACACGCATCACCTAACGTATTACTCGTCATTGCCGCGATACCCATCATCCCATTACTGGCGATATGAAGGTACTTACCTAAATGTAAACCCAAGCCTGGTTTCGAAAATGCCCGCAATGAATTAACAATAAGAGACGTGTATTGTGCATAAGAAATATGGGCAGAAAAGTCCTGCAACTGAACCTCCGTAATACCCGTATCTTGTAACAGTTTCGCTAAATCAACTCCCTCCTCTTGCATCATCCGAATCAAACCAGCGGGATAATTATTTAACGGTACCAACTTTTCATCGGTATTGATCATCTGCCCCACAAGCACACCCCTCTTTAACGTTCTTTTGCCTATTCTTTAGCGTTAGCTTACCAGCAATCCAGGCCCTTTATAACCCTATTGACCCAAACGGACCCTATGCAAAAATACCCGCTAACTCATTGTTTTTTCTATCATTCATGCGGCCCTTAAAGTGACATCGTCACGGTAGCTAACAATTTTATAAACCTTTCAATCTTACCCAGGCCTCAATCTCGGCCTTAGCAGACTCTTATCCCTGGTCACTCACCATAGGATACTGCCCGCAAATTAGAATAAGAGTCTGCCCAAAGGATCGGCCCACATGCTTAACACCTCATTTTCACTGCCCTCAAGAAAACACATCGCCATCGTACTATTGTCACTATTCATTGGCGCCAGCATTGGTTGTGGAAGTGGATCACCGGGTGGCGACAGCACTAATCGATCAACAGACACGTCTGACAGCTCTGATGGTAATGGTGATGGCAATAGTGATAACAACAGCGAAGATAACGCTCAAGGCAATGAACAAGATAGTACGGAGAACATACAGGCCGTCACTATAAAACAAGGTCAACTAACATCCCTCCTTACCAGCCAATTCCCCAATATTCCAGAAGAGTGTCATAACGTACAGTTCTTACACTTCACCCCCACGTTAGATACCAATAACCAACCCTATCAACGTGAAACCAAAGATGCCGATACCATTTTCTTCTTCATGCCAGGACTTCTTGCGGGCGCTGGCTCATTTAATTATTTAGCGGAACAATTGGTATTAGAAGCCTTTGAACAACAACATCAAATAGCCGAAGTCGTCGTACTCGACCGAAGGGATCAATGCCTACGAGACTTAGCAGGACTTGAAGAAGCAGAACAACAAAAAGACGTAAGCGTCGCCATCGACTATTACTACAATCAACTTCCCATTAACGACAAAACCTTTGAAGGCATAAAAACTAGCGATGATTTACCCTGGTTATCTGACATGGGGTTAGCCCTCGTACAAGAAGACCTCATGGCAGTATTATCTCACCTAGTACCCGATCCTATTCAACGCCAACAAAAAGTCTTTATTGGTGGGCACTCCTTAGGCGGCTTATTAACCCACAGTTTTGCCGGCTGGGACTTTGATGGTGACCTGAATACCGCAGATGATGCAGGGTATAATCAAGCCGCTGGATTCATCCGTCTTGATATAGACGTCACGCCCAAGGATGAAACCTTAGACCATCATCTAGATTATGGTCGAAAGGGCTTTGCTGTAAACTCTGAAGACAAAGCAAACCAACAATACCAACAAGACATCGAAAAATTGGTACAAGGAAAAATCTCCCGAATCATGGAAATGCCCGTCCTTGATACCGAAACATTTTTCTTGTTAGAAATGCTCGCAATGGTTGCAGACTGGTCTCCAGATAAAGAAGCCACACTGATTAGAGATTTACCCATCGGCCCCACAACCAACCTCATGCTAAAGCTAATACATTCCCGCTCCGTGGGTGATTTCCTGAATAACGGCACCGGCATACGAGACTTTCGTTACACCAACCAAGCGTTATTAGGTGCCGTGTTTGACGATGACTTTATGCCCGTTGGCATCCTACAAGCCAGTGTCGGTTTTTTACAAGGAGGGGATATCACTCAAAAAAGCTTTCCTCTCACCCCCACGCTCAGCGCCATTCTTAATTTTATTGTCCCTGATTTAGCAAACCTACTCAGCGATGAAACCTTATACATTGCCACTGACGCAATGACAGACTCTGATGCTCTCAATACGCCTGACCAACCCGAAACAACACCATCAGCACCCCTCTATACCTGGGTCAATTTTGATGACATTCGAAATGATGTACACCTCAATACAACTGAAGAAGAGGAAGTTACCGACATCAAACTGTTTGCCAAAAGTATTTATCAAGGCCCCGGCACATTCGCCGAATGGTATATGTCAGCACGGGTTGGACTCGAGCTTGATGCCATATCTCAATCAGCCCCCATTGAGGGTCTAAACTTCTGGCATGCAAAAGCAGCCAGAACCAAACCCTTATTAGAAATAGCAGGCGAACGAGGTCTTGCCAAAGTGGATAAAAACACAGACCCTCTGGGAACGTTGATTGTTGCCAAAGGTTATGATCATGTTGACCTATTAAGCGCCTCCAATCATCATAAGGCACGACGAGAAAACGCCGTTATCACCCCAATACTTGATTTTGCACAACAACACAAAGGAAACCTGTAACCCATGTCCGACAATACGACGAACGCAACCTCTAGCGACGAGCCAAGTAAAGGCCTAAGCATCGGCAAAAAGGTCACCCTTGGTATCGTCTTTATGTGGTTTTTTGGCGGTGGCGTTGGGCACTTCGTTGATAGTGCTTTTTTTGTCAACATCATGCCTCCTTACCTGCCCTACCACCTAGAAATTGTCTATATCAGTGGCGTATTTGAAATACTGGGAGCGTTAGGTGTTTTACTTTACGCCACTCGCCAATGGGCAGGCAACGGCCTATTCTTACTAACACTTGCTGTGACACCGGCCAATATCCATATGTGGATGCATCCTGACTTGTATCCTGAAGTACCTGAGGCCTTTCTCAGTGTACGACTTGTAGTACAAGTCGTACTGCTGATTGGTATCTGGTGGAGTACAAGAACAACATCACAAAAACCCACCAGCAACTCAACCCACCCCCCTACCTCACTAGCATAACGACAATTCAAGGGATACACTGGCGCAGAGCTCTCAAGAACACATCAAACTGTTCATCCACATTCTGCGCCAGGAAGCCTTATGAAACGAATAACAGCCCGTTTACTCAAGCACCTCTTTTTTCTTAACGTTTTTGTTGTCACATCCATTAGCACCTCACTTATCAGCTCCCCTGCATTTGCAGCAGACCTTACCGACAAACAAATCACTCAATGGATAAACGCTTGGCCAGAAATACAAACATGGGGCGATAAACATGAAAAAGAATTTGAAGCTCAAGCATTAAAGAATAAAGGCGAGGCCGGAGACTCCATGGGGGAATGGTTCACCAATGTCGCCCCCATGCTAAAAGCCAACGGTTACTACAAAGAATACAACGCCATGGTGACTAAAAATGGATTCAAATCCGTCGAACAATGGGCAGATATCAGCAACCGTGTTTTCAGCGCAACCATGAGCGCCATGATGGAGCAACAAAACCCCGGCATGAAGGCACAGATGAAAGCCTCAATGGAGCAGCTTAAAAATGCCAACCTACCACCAGAACAACAAAAAATGATGATGCAAATGATGGAGCAAAGCCAAGCCGCATTTAAGGCCATGGACAGTGCCTCCTCTGCAGACACCACCATTGTTTCCAAACACTTACCTGCGCTACGTAAGATCTTTGATAACAATGTAGAATCTGAATAAACCTCATCAAATAGTGTCCATGCCCGTTGCGATAAACAGCGAGCATGGCTGCAATTCAAACCTCCACTTCAGCCTTCCAACTCAAATCCCTTATTACCCTCTCAAAAAATCCAACATAAATTTCTCTACCATCCTTGGGCTTTCAAGCATAGGTAAATGGCCAATCCTTTTCATAATAATGCACCCAAAGCCCATTAACATTGACGTACTTTGAGTTGGGATATTGATACTTTGCCTTCATCACCTCCAGGTTAACTTCTGGGTGATAACTGTAAACCACCAAAAAAGCCGAAAGTAAGGATAATATAGCAATACAAGATAACGTTATTTTTTCATTAGAATGGCTCCGCCACGTTGGTTTTATTGACCCTTTCGATCATTGACATATCAACTGGCGTTGATGAAACTTCTACCCCTTGCTCCGATAACAGCAACGGCTTTTTAATAAAGCTCTTGCTAACAGGAGGCGCATAAAATATCCCCCCAAATAAAATCTTAAAACGAACAACAATCCCTTTGTTATTCTTTAATTCATAAACGATCTGTAACAACCCCGACAACGCCATATTTAGCGGATTCAGATAAATGTCAGGTTGACCGGTTAATCCTAAGGGTGGAATTTTCTCGGTAGGTTTAAAATACGTACCAAAAACACGATCCCACATCAGAAAAACACCCCCGCCCAAATTTGCCATGGCATGTTCTGGCAACGATGAATGGTGCAGGATATGATAAGGCCCACTACCAAAGAATGTCATCACAGAATACATCCATTTGTTCTTTAATATACGCGCGTAAAAAGCAGAGGTGTGATTAAATATCTCAGTAATACCCCACCCCATCCGCAACATCGCCAGCTCTATAAAAAAGGTATTACCTTGATGAAACAACTTAGCAACAACACTTCCGATTAATGCTAGTGCAATGATTTTCCATAATAAACCTAACGGAAACGCAGGGTCAGCCTCCACCACCGTAGCAGAGCATAATGTCGTAGAAATATGATGCGGCCGATGCGCAAGCAGCCACAATAACCGCGACTCATGCCCCATTCGATGCCAACAATATTCACTCAACGTAATAACCAGATAAGTCACAATCAATGCGGGCCAATAAGGCAATTGCACCAGGGTTGGCACTGCATCAACAACACGTAGAAAAAAACCACTAAGAAAGGTCAGTTCGAAAGCATCAAAGGCCGAATAATCAAAAAACAAAAGAAGTAACCCAATAAAAACCGTCAACACACCCATCAAAATGTTTTGCATAATGACCGAACTGATTACAAAAGTAACGTACCGGTCCTCCAA
>CAJXZM010000107.1 GCA_913063125.1 uncultured Gammaproteobacteria bacterium
ATGAATTTTGCGCCAACTTCCCCATATATGCAATAATTTTGCAATATATGTTGCATTTAAGTGTGGTTAAAATAAACACCTAATAATGTTAAGCGAAGAGCCAAAATACGGTAAGTTGGTGTTGGTGTTTGCTAGGTGCTTGTGAGGTGTTTGTGGCAGAAAATATACAGTGGCAATGGTCAAGAATAGAGGGCCTATCAACAAAACAGTGGCATCATATCGTGAGTTTACGGCAGGCGGTTTTTGTCGTAGAGCAAAATTGCCCTTATTTGGATGCAGATGATCTGGATTTGCAAGCGTGGCATCTAATTGGCTGGTTGGTAGAGGATAACAGTGATGCCGCTAAGGGTGGCAAGAGCGCTGAGCTTATTGCCGTTGCCTATTTGCGGGTTGTAGATCCAGGTTGCAAGTATTCAGAGCCTTCAATTGGAAGGGTGTTATCCCGCATAAGTCATCGTAGGTTTGGGTTTGGCAAGGCAATAATGACGCAGGCGATGGCACTAATTAGTGAACAATATCCCCAACAAGAAATACGGATTTCTGCACAAGAACATTTGCGAGCGTTCTATAACGAATTTGGTTTTGCTCAGGTGGGCGAGGGGTATGATGAAGACAAGATTCCACATATCGAAATGTTAACAGGTGTTGTCTAGCTCTCTGTAAAGAAAGTTTACACTTGTGTTTTGCGGCAAGGTTTTCCAGTTCAGACTTATAGCTCAGGTATAGCTCAGATTGATAATAAGGTTAAACAAGTATGTTAGGTTTTTTTGAACGACTCATTAAAGCATTCCCGGTGGAAGCTCCAGAACAACCCCCTGGATCGTTATTTGCATTTTGTCGTCACTATACGAGAGGAATGGAAGTACCTTTGTTGTTGATGTCAGTGTTGACGGCATCGCTGGCAATTTTAGAAGTATCGCTGTTTGGCTTTATGGGGCAATTGGTAGATTGGCTGATAACAAAGGACAAAGATACGTTCTTGGAGGATGAATTTGGAACGTTACTATGGATGGGGTGTTTGTTGTTAGTTGTAATGCCCCTATTGACGTTGCTGCATGCCGCGATTATACATCAGGCATTATTAGGTAATTTCCCCATGTCGATTCGCTGGTCAGCACACCGCTATTTACTGCGACAAAGTATGGCATTTTATCAGGATGAGTTTGCCGGTCGTATTGCGACCAAGGTGATGCAAACATCATTAGCGGTACGAGAAACGGTTATTAAACTATTGGATGTAATGGTGTTTGTTGTCGTGTATTTCGGGGCTATGCTGTTTGTTGTTGCTACAGCGGATTCGCGACTAATATTTCCACTCGCAGTATGGTTGGTGCTGTATATTTTAATACAGTTGTATTTTATTCCCAAATTAAAGGCGGTTGCTTCAAGGCAAGCGGATGCTCGTTCAGAGATGACTGGAAGAATTGTTGACAGTTATACTAATATAGCTACCGTGAAATTGTTTTCACACAGTAATCGTGAATCAGATTATGCAAAAGCAGGTATGAATGGTTTTTTGAATACGGTTTATAAACAAATGCGTTTGGCGACAGGTTTGAATCTGTCAGTCCATATGATTAATTATGGCATCGTTTTCTGTGTTGCAGCTTTATCGATTAACTTGTGGATGGATGATGCAATTACCGTTGGCGCCATCGCTATTGCGGTAAGTTTAGCGCTGCGATTGAATGGCATGTCTCAATGGATTATGTGGGAAGTTAGTGCCTTGTTTGAAAATATGGGTACTGTAGTTGATGGCATGGGCACATTATCCAAACCATTGGATGTTGTTGATGACAATAACGCCCCACAACTTGCAGTTACTGCGGGTTCTATTCATTTTAATCACATCGGGTTTCATTATGGAAAATCCAGTGGTGTTATTGATGATCTTGATTTACACATTGCCCCTGGTGAAAAAATTGGCTTAGTGGGTCGTTCGGGAGCAGGAAAGTCAACGTTAGTGAATCTGTTGATGCGTTTTTACGATTTGGCGGATGGGAATATTGAGATTGATGGTCAAGATATTCGCCATGTTTCTCAAGAGAGTTTGAGGGCACAAATTGGAATGGTCACACAGGATACTGCGTTGTTACATCGTAGTGTTAGAGAAAATGTGCTCTACGGCCACCCTGATGCCAGTGAGGAACAGTTAATCGATGCATGCGAACAAGCACAAGCAAATACGTTCATTCGAGACCTTACCGATTTGCAAGGCAATGTTGGTTATGATGCAAAGGTGGGGGAGCGAGGCGTTAAGCTTTCTGGAGGGCAGCGTCAGCGTATAGCCGTGGCGCGAGTACTGTTAAAGGATGCCCCGATTTTATTGTTAGATGAGGCAACTTCGGCTTTGGATTCAGAGGTTGAAGCAGCGATACAAGAGAATTTATCGCGGTTAATGAGAGATAAAACGGTAATTGCAATAGCACACAGACTATCAACCATTGCCGCAATGGATCGTCTAATTGTGATTGATGAAGGTCAAATTGTTGAACAAGGAACCCATGAACAACTGGTTGCTGTGGGTGGGATATATGCGCAATTATGGGCGCATCAAACAGGAGGTTTTTTAGCAAACAATTGATTTAAAGTAAAATGAGCTCTCTTAGGGAAGTTGGTTTTTAAACCTTTATAGCAAAAAAATAATAAAATCACCAAGGATTATCATGACTAAAACAGTTATTAAATTTGAGATTGAAAAAGAGACTAAAAACAGCGTGCGCTACAAAGAAGTCCCAGGAGAAGGAAAGCCTCCTATTGTTGGTTCGTTATATGTGCAAAAATGGTTTGCAGGCAGTACTAAAACCCTCGAAATTACGATTGATAAAAAAGATTAATAAAAGGTTTTTAATGCTCGGTGCATTAATTCTGTTACGCATTATTTTAAATAAAAATGAATTAAGAAGAGGAAGATATCTCTAATCCAAAGCGAAGGATTAAAGATATCTAACAGTGTTCCTGAGGGAAATACACGTTGAAAGTGCTTTATTCCGCGCTTTCAACAAGATCTAAACCAATTTTTTGCGTCCACCAAGCAGCACCAACAAGCAGTTGGCGTTTGTCATCAACAAAAGACGGCTTCTTTCCTTCGAATAAATGCCCAGCAAATTGAAATCCCCAGCCAACACTAAATAAGGGGATTGCTAAAGGTAAACCAACAATAGTTGCACCAAGGGGCAGGGATGCGGCAATCATAGGAATACCAATACTATGACAAAGCTGGTTGCGGCTATCTTGATGGTCATCTTTGTATTGCTCTAGTAATTCAGACCATTCTTCGTTTAGTGTGATTTTCATAATATTGCCTGTGCTGTTGAGGAATGCTTCAATGAGCTAGGTGTTCGATGAGTTCAGAGTAGCAACCTCAGGTGCGGTTGGGCAATGACTATGGAGGGCAGTTTTTGCACCGGTGTCCTATTGTGTATGCTTAATGAGAAGCCCGTGCATCTTGTAATTTTTGGTTAATATTGCCGGTTAAGAAATCTTTTAACATCACCCAGTCGCCCATTAAGCTATAGAACGGGTAATGAAATGTTGCGGGTTTATTGTGTTCAAAACCAAAGTGTCCCACCCAGGCAAACCCATAGCCAATGAAGGGGAGCATAAATAGCAAGCTCCAGACGCCGGTAACGATGGCCCAGGATAGTATGCTTAACACCAGCAATGAGCCTATGTAATGTAGGTTGCGGCAGGTGGCGTTACTGTGTTCGTTAAGGTAGTAGGGGTAAAACTCACGGAAAGACTGGAAGCGTTTCTCGGTCATGGTTATGTCCTGCTTGAGGGTCGGTGAAGGCATAATTTTGAAAACTTGTAGGTACAGGGCCATGGTAGCGCGTTTGGCCAAATGACACGAGACTATTGATAAAAGACCATTGACAAGAGATTATTGAGAAGAGACAAGAGACACGTAAAAACCGAGGATGTAGACTAGGCTAAAAGAATCGCTATAAAAGGGTAACTGATGACGACGAACAAATCGGATGGTAGCAAATTGGATCGCCTGCTCGCTGAGCAGCGCACTTATATCGCCCAGCGAGAGAAAGGATACAGGGAACAGGCGATAAAGCTTTACCCCTGGGTTTGTGGGCGTTGTGCTCGAGAATTTTCTCGCCCGAACCTTCGGGAATTAACAGTGCATCACGTTGATCACAATCACGACAACAACCCTTCAGACGGCAGTAATTGGGAGCTGCTATGCCTCTATTGTCATGACGAAGAGCACTCCAAGTACGTTAACTTTGTACGATACGGCAATGGCAGCGATACGGAGACTGCACCGGCTACCCATAATCCGTTTGCTAGCCTGAAAGATAAGCTACAGAAAAAGGAATCTTAACCCTGTAATGAAAGCCCTTATTATTGACCCATCGGTAGCCATGCAGTCGGTTCTAAATCAGCATCTTATAGATTTAGGCTCGGAAACCGTCTTGTGCTCATCAGGAGCAGATGCTGTGGCTGCTATCAATGAGCAAGCCCCTGATATAGTCTGTATGGCCATGCACTTAAGTGATATGAGTGGCATAGAGCTTGCGCTTAAGGTTAGAGCAACGCCAAATTGTCTTCATATACCACTGATCATGCTCACCACGGAAGAAAACAGAGAGACGCTGTCTGATGCGTTGCGAGCAGGCATTACCGAAATCTTCCGTAAAGATGATATTCAATCTATTACTAACTACTTGATTCATGCAGTGGAAAGTAAAAAGCAAGAAGTTCAGCCAAGCAAGATTATTTACATCGCACAAAAAAATAAAGACACCCTACAGCACTACCAGCTATTAAAAAAATACGGTTATCAGGTCACTTGTCAGCCAGATGTTAAAATGGCTATTCATACCTTAAGAGATGAAACAATCGATCTTATTATTATCGACTTTGACCTCAACTCGAATGAAGGTAATCTATCGGTTGTGAGAGAAATAACATCTCATGCAAAAGGGGGCATAGTACCTCCCATTCTAAGCCTACATAATCAAGACGACAGCAATGGTCGCATTGAGCTACTGCGCAGTGGCATCTTGGATTGTCAGAAAAAACCAATATTATCAGAAGAGCTTTGCGCTCGTGCCGCAAACCACATCAAAACCAAACGACAAGTAGACCAGCTTAAAGCTCAACAAATCCGCCTACAACAAATGGCAATGACAGACCAACTAACGGGCTTATGTAATCGACATTATCTAATGGAGGCTGCGCCGAAAAAAATCAGTGAAGCCAAGCGACATCAAATCCCCGTTAGCTTACTCGTAGTAGATTTGGATAAATTTAAGAACATTAATGATACTCATGGCCATGCTGTGGGTGACATTGTATTGTCTGAAACAGGAGAATTGTTAAACGAGTGCTGCAGGGATGAAGATTTAGTGGTGCGTTTCGGGGGAGAAGAGTTCGTTATTCTTCTATCGCATTGCAATTTAGAATCAGGCCTCCAAAAAGCGGAATTGATACGAAGTAAATTGGAAGCGCTAAAGCCCAACGGTTTGACTATTACCGGTAGCATAGGTATTAGCACTATGGAGATAGGCGTAGACCTTCTTTTCAAAGACTTGTTCATTGCGGCAGATGAAGCCGTATATGAAGCAAAAGATACCGGAAGAAACAAAATAGTCGCTCATTCCGCAGTTGTTTGATATCAAGATAGACTCTTAAGGGTGATCTCTCTGAGATCTTGTCGATATTGTTATAGTTGACGGCTAATCGCTCAGGTCTGGTGTCGCTTTATGTCGTGATTTATGGGAACCAATGATTGGATAGAATTTCCAAAGTGGATTTTGTTTTTATTATAGGGCTATAAATACAAGTAAATACAATGAGTTAATATGGTTTTTTGAATTTCACAGGGTGCAATTCACGGAGAATGCTGTGGAATAAATAAACAGCCCTTGTCTTTTTGATGAATGTTATTCTAATATGAGGAATATTCAATTATAAAAATAAGAACAAGAGGGGCTTGGTATGCGATATGTTAGCGGGCGTGTTATTTCTAATGTTGTACGCGGCATGGTATTGCTTTCTCTTGTTTTGCTCTTTAGTCAGCAGGTGTCTGCGGAGCTGGCTCAAAACCTTTCTATTGGTAACCCTAAGGCCCTAGCATTAGGTAATGCAGTAACCGCAGACCCTCCTGGCATAGATTCCATTCATTTCAACCCCGCAGGTCTTACTCGATTAAAGGGACGTCTTCAGCAAACCAAACTCATTGTTGCCGATGTCAGTATTACGGGAGAGTTTCGGTCAAACGAGGCGTTCGATGCTTTTCAGGAAGATGTGGGTATGTACGATCCTGTTGCAAACACTGAGAGTGAGCTATCCAGTGCTGCGGCCTATTTACCCTTTTATGGTTTCACGGAGTTACCCGTAGCGGGAGGCATCTTAGGTGGAGCTTCGGTTAGTTCGAAAGATTCTAATATGACGTTTGCCACGGCTGTGTATATGCCTTTTGCAATGGGTATGGTTCGTGATGATGATGACCCTGGGCGCCATGCAGGTCGCAAAATGGCAGCAACGCGTTTAACGTATTTTTCGCCTTCCATTGGGCTCAAAGTCACCGATAATTTCTCCGTAGGAGTGTCTGTAGGTTTTTCTTATGTGGGTATAGGGTTAGATTTAGATTTCCGACTTTCTAATAAGACAATAACCAGCGTTGCATCAGGGCTTAATGATATTTGTGACACAAATGGTGATACGTTCGGGGATGTGTGTGGTGAAGAATTTAATACATTCTCTACGCTCATTCGTATGGAAGGTGAGTTTGAAAAACCTTTATCCTTAACAATGAATGTAGGTTTCTTGTGGGACGTAACACCCTGGTTGACATGGGGGTTGGTTTGGCAAAGTTCTGCTTCAGATGACTTAGAGGGTGATTTACGACTGACATTTAGTGATGAAGTGTGGCGTGTTGTGCAATCGCTTGGTGAATATGGAGTGGATATGGATTCCCGCACGCTAGAGTACAAAGCTTCACAAGAAATGCTGTTAGCACAACATATTTCTACCGGTATCAGTGTTCGATTGTTTCCTGACGTAAAAGTAAATTTTGATGTGAAATGGACAGAAACCTCCATCATAGAAACAAACACGGTGACGATGGAGGAGGATGATGAAATGCTTGCGATAATTGGAACCTTTATTGAAGGTATTAGCGCTAATGAAATTGTTTTTCCTGCAGGTTATGAAGATACGTGGAACTGGGGGCTTGGTGTGGAATACGATTACTCCGACACATTAGCGCTACGATTTGGTTATGAGCCGAGGCGATCGGGTATTCCTGAGGACAAGCGGGACTTTATGACACCGTTTGGTGATATGACGTTATACAGCGTTGGTTTTGGTTATAAAATGGACGCTACATCGGTTATTGATGTAGCGATTGGGTACGGTAAAAGTGTGCAAGATATACCATCGGGAAGCAGTACCAATGGTAACGATAATCGACAGGATAATATTATTTACAATCCGTATGCAGGTTTAGATGTGCATACGGAATTGACGATGGTTATGCTACAAATGAGTTATCGAAGCGAGTTTTAAAAAGAGTTTTTTATGCTTGGTTGGCTCTTAAATCAAATAGCGAAACGGGCAATTGAGTAAGCGCTATCGCTTTGTATTTTTTGTTGATGATAAGTTTTGCTTCTTCTTCTTCAATTCCCAGCAGGGTAAGGATTTTGGCTGTTGCTTTAGCAATCGCGCTTTTAGGTAGCATGCCAAAATATACATCACCAGAAATGGCGAGAGAAAAACCAGTGAACATACTGATGACAATTTCAGGTTCATCGGTGGTAAAACGTTTGGACTCCAAACCATTACGGATATCTCGCATACCTCGAATACGCATATTAAATGCGTAACTATCAATGGGAACACCAGACTCAAAAATAAATTTCCCCCAGTCTGAACCATCTGCTGCTTTGTTTAATGTATAGAGTATGGATGCAGCCATTATTTCTGCAGGGTCTTCTAAACCTTCAGTGATATCGTCGACATCTTGGTGATAGCGGGCAAGAAGTAGCTCCCCCGTCGCATCTATTAGAGCCTCTTTGGAATCAAAATAATTGTAAAAAGTACCAAGACCAACATCGGCTTGTTCGGTGATGTCGTTGATTGATATATTGCCTAGTCCCCGTTCCAGAACGAGAATTTGCATAGCTTTCAATAGCTTATCTTTTGTTTGTTGCTTCTTTCTTGACGTTCTGTTGGGTTTCTTTACTGCTTCAGCACTGTTCACGGAAAACTCCTATTGATGCCCTTATAACCTTTTCACTAAGAATAGCTCAATAAAGAAGCAGATTCCATCTATGAATATGCTTCTATTGTGAATAGTATTCAGTTATGCTGTTTTACATCAACTGCAGCATTCAATACAGAGGTGGCTCAAATGACAGTAGCGATGATGGAACTACAAATACAAAAGCAACATGATGATCTTAAAAACCAATGCCAGGTAAGGGAGCGATCAACCAGTCCTCTTATTAAGATAGAAGGGTTGGCGTATATGGTTTTGTTTCGGCCGGATATTGAAAAGGCGGCTAAGTTTTTTGTCGATTATGGATTGCTGTTGGATAAACGAGAGGAAGAGACAATATATTTGCGAGGACTCACGGCAGAGCACCACATCATTGTTATTAAGAAAGGGCCACAAGAAGTAGCAACCATTGGGTTAAAAACCAGTGAAGCAGGTGTAGAGATTCTAGCGAAAGAGTATGGCCAGCCGATTAAGACACACCCAGAGCCAATGGGTGGAAAATACGTAACTTTGATTGATCCAAATGGACTAACAGTAGAAGTAAATTGTAATTTCACACCCCTTATTGATGTAAATAAAGAAGTGATTGCAGCTCAGTGGAATAACGCTGGGGAAAAATTGCGTGTTAATGAGCCGATGCGAAATACGATCTCGCCATTAACCGTGCAGAAATTGGGACATAGTTTATACAGCGTGGCGAACTTTAAAAAGACGGTGCACTGGTATCAAGATACGTTTGGCATGATTGTGTCAGATTTCCAAATGCTGCCGGGAGACGATATGCCAATTGTTGCTTTTATGCGTTGTGATAAAGGGGATGTGCCAAGCGATCACCATACCCTAGGTTTTGCTGTTGCCCCTGAGCTTGGCCACTCACATTCCGCGTTTGAGATGGATACGTTTGAAGAGATTGCTATTGGCAAAGAGTGGATGAGCCACTGTGATTCAGATTTAAAGTATAAGCATGGATGGGGAATTGGTCGTCACGTGTTGGGAAGTCAGGTGTTTGACTATTGGCGTGACCCTTTTGGTGACATGTTTGAGCATTATGCTGATGGAGATTTATTCTCAGACACTAAGCAAGCTGGATATCACTTGTTCAGCGGGACAGCCCAGCATCAATGGGGACCGAAAATGACGAATGAGTTTAAAGGGTTAAATCGTCGTTGGGAAACCGTGAAGAGCGTCTTTAAGCGTCTGCCAACAAAAGATGACCTCACCTTAAGCAAATTACTAAAAATGATGAAAGCCATTTAGAAGCGTATTTGATTGATACTTAATTGATGTAACGAAATTTTGGAGTAGATATTATGGTTTGTAATGTAGTTCGATTTAAGAAAACTGAAAGCGACGTAATTGCTTGGGGTGTATTGGATAACAATTTTATTTATCCTCTAACAGGTTTATACGCAACAACTAAGGAATTCCTGAATAGCGGCAAGGAAGAGGCGTTTGCACTACTCAATACAAAAGACAAAAAGTCAGATATCTGTTTTGGTGATGTCACTATCCTGTCCCCTGTTACCAAGCCGTGTTTGGTGCTGTGTCAAGGAGCAAATTATCGTGAACATATGATTGATTCAGGAATGAATCCAGATCATAAGAAGTTCAATATGATATTCAACAAATCCGATGCATCCATAACGGGAGCGATGAATGACATCGTTAAGCCAGATCATGTTAATTTGTTAGATTATGAAGTAGAACTGGGATTAATAATTGGTACGGAAATTTCAAAATCAGAAACTATTACTGATAACATGTTATCGAAATACGTCGCAGGAATTGTTATTGGTAACGATGTTTCTGCTAGGGATGTTCAAGTACCGCAGATGCAATTTTTTAAAGGAAAGAGCTATCGAACATTCTGTCCTGTTGGTCCTGTGTTGTGCTTATTATCTGAAGAAGAAATTGGGTATATCCATAACTTGGAATTAACATTAACTGTTAATGATGAAATTCGTCAGCAGGATAATACCAAAAATTTGGTATTTAAACCGGCGGAAACGTTAACAGAGTTATCACAAATATCAGATATGCATGTGGGGGATTTAATCATGACTGGAACACCTTCTGGTTGTGCACTGAGAATTCCACCACCACTGGTTCAAAAGATCGGTGCGTTATTACCAGAGCCCGTTAAGTGGAATTTGTTTAACAAGACTCAAAGTCGAAGACGCGAATACCTCAACGCAGGTGACGTTGTACGAACCACAATTCGTAGTTTGGATGGCGTGATTGATCTTGGTATGCAAGAAAATCGTGTTGTTTAAATAAGTAAAGGGTGGGTGGACGCAATGAGTAGTGACGAAAAAATCATCTATGATGTATTAATTGTTGGCGCAGGCCCCGCGGGGGCATTGTCTGCGAATTTGCTTGGGAAGGCCGGTGTACGTGTCCTTTTAGTAGACAAAGAACATGAGATAGTAGAGATACCACGCGCAGTAGGTTTGTGTAACGAAGGCTCTAGAATTCTTAATGCTGCCGGTCTTATGAAAGACTTTGAAAAGAACTTGATGGACATGAATGAGGTTCAGTTCAGGTCAGAAAAAATGGAACCGTTTTTCAGCGTTGATTGCGGTGAAAAAGTGAATGGTTATAACATTATTCGAACCTTATATCAGCCTGATCTAGAGCGTTGTATGCGGGAAGGCATTAAGCGCTATGATAATGTTGATTTTTGGGCTGGTACAGAGTGCTTGCAAATTGAAGATCGTGGTAATTCCGTACAGTGTCGTTTGGTAACGGATGGTGATCAATACCGCAACATAACCTGTCGTTATGTGATGGGGTGTGATGGCGGTCGTAGTAATATACGAAAGATGATGGGCGTTGAATTCTCTGGCCAGACTTATGCGCAAGACTGGTTCATCATTGATGTTAAAAATGATCCTGATGTCCACTCCTTTAATGAGAATATTCCCGGTAAAACCAATGATCGTGATTTTATTTATTTTATGTGTGACCCAGATAGACCTGGAGTAACACTGCCAACCCCGAACGGAACAAGGCGTTGGGAGTTTGTGGTTAAGAAGGGTGAGTCACATGAGTCAATCTCCTCAGATCAGTCGATTAAAAGGCTATTAGCCCCTTGGGGTGATGCTGATGAAATGAATGTTGTTCGAAAGGCCATATATACATTTCATTCCAGAATTGCGAAAAAATTTCGAGTCGGCAACGTGTTCTTGTTAGGCGATGCCGCACACTTGACACCTCCTTTTGCAGGGCAAGGGTTAATGGCAGGCCTCAGAGATGCATATAACCTAAGTTGGAAAGTTGCGAGTGTTCTTCGTGGTGAATTGGATGATGAGTTTTTGGATACGTATCATGATGAAAGACATCCTCAGGCGGTTATCATTGTAAATGTCGCAAAAGCCTTAGGGTTTCTAATTCTTCCACAAAAGAAATGGATTTCTGGTATGAGGGACGCTCTGTTTCGAGGTTTCAACAAAATCTCTAGATCTGATACCAAAAAGTCGTTGAGGAAAACACCTAACAGCACGCTAGGGTTTGGGTCATTGATGCGTGGCGTGAGCGATGTTACAACTCTGATGCTGGGTTTTGAGGTATTACAAAATTCAGTATACAAAGAAAAACCTGGTCCTAATATTGAACCTGTTCTGATCGATGATTGTTTACCGAATAAATTTGTATTGTTGAGCTATGGTGAAAGTTGTCTAGGGGATTTGTCGAAGGATGTTCTTGATGATTTTAGTGCCTTCTCAGGTGAGTCTATAGTGATTAAAAGCGCTGCATCTAATGGGCGAGGTAAATCGGGATCTTTGTCAAATGTTCGTGGTACCTGTCATGAAGAGACTATTTACGATGTTGATAATTATTACAAGCCACTTTTTGATGATGGGAAAAAGGTCATATTGATACGCCCGGATAAGATGATTGTTGTCTGTGAAGATCGTAAAAAGGTGAATGAGGCGCTACAAAAGTACATGGCATCACTTAATTTTATTCAGAAAAAAGAATCTAATGCAGCGTAATGGTGCCAACAATAAATAGGTGTGGTAAATGAAAAACGAAATAATTCTGTACGACTATGAAGCATCTCCCTGTGCTCGTCGGGTAAAAATTTGTTTGATGGAAAAAGGGATACCTTATACAACGCAAATTATTGATCTTTCAAAAATGGAACAAAAGAACCCCGAGTACTTGCGCATAAACCCTAATGGTTTGGTTCCTGCGATTAATCATCATGGTCGGGTGATCTTTGAGTCGTCAGTGATTATTGCGTATTTGGAAGATAATTTTCCTAAAGTGACGTTGTCACCAAGGACTAGTGAAGGTGTTATTGCTGCAAAACAATGGGAAAGCTATGAGTTGTCAATGGCAAATACGTATCGTCCATTAATGTATGCAAGCACTATGGGGCCGTTGCAGCATATTGCTTGTACACGTGACGAATTTTTGGCAATCTCTGCGAAAGCGACGGATAACCCCGCGCATCTTGCATGGCAAGGTAAGGTTTGGGACCTAAAGGTACTGAATGAAACGCAGAAACAACAGCACCGTAAAACGTTAGTTCAATTTATTGACCTCGTTGAGCGAAGTTTGGAGAATAAAAAATATTTGGTCGAGAATGAATTTTCATTGGCGGATATCTCGGTATATCCACGAATAACAATGCTGCCTTTAGTGGGGGTGGATATCAATCATTATGCATACCCCAATGTATGTTCTTGGATTGAGAGAGTGGGTAAGCGTCGATCTATTCGCATGACCTATTCCAACACCGAAAAAAGCATGGCGAAGCTCAATGAAATTGGACTTACTAAAATAATAAATCGTATTGTCTATAAGCAAACCCCAGCAACAATGATAGACAAGTTGATTGTTAAGATATTGCGACCTATTTTGAGAAAGAAGCTGGGGATTGATGAGGCGCTATTAGCACCTAGGAATTCCAATGCACGCCTTATTTTACCTGCTACCAGCGATGAAATTGTTCCGAAAAAATCAAAACCTACCGGTGTCCCTGAATTCCTCAAAAATGAACCCATCATGTTTTATGGGTACACCGGATCACCGGTAAGTGACCGTATTGTATTGGTGTGCAAGTTGTTGGGCATAGAGTATACGTATATTGAAATAGACATGGCGTCTATGGAGCACACAAAGAAGCCATTTCAAGAGTTGAATCCTGCTGGTGAGTTACCACTACTTCTACACGGTGATACTGTAATTAACGATTCGTTGTTTATGGCGGAATACCTAAGTGCAAATGATTCATCGTTGTTGTTTTCCAGTGATAGCTATGAACAAGCTGAAATTCGTATGTGGCATGCGTTTGATATGGGAATGAAAAAAGAATATCGGCCTTTGTTTTTCTCAGCTATTAATAGAACACCTGTTGTTGATAGTGATATGCAGCGTTGCCTTGATGTTTGTGCAGAAAAAATGTCCCATCTTGAAAATGCATTACAAGAGAATGGTTATCTTGTTGGTAATCGATTTACGTACGCAGATATTGTTCTTTATACACGTTTATCGACGTTTTCTTTGCTAGGTATTGATAGTTGTTTTGACGATTGTCCATCAATACATCAGTGGTTAGGTAATGTTGAGAATAAATTGAGTATTATCTCTTTGTCTTCTGAAACTAAAAAATCTGAAGGTAATAAGGGGAAAGCTAAAGTAACTACAAAATCCAAAAAAGTGGAGAAGAAATCAAAGTCACACTCTATCGCGAGTGAGATATAGCGTACTTTCATTAATCCCTTTATTGAATTATGTATACAATTATTTATTAGATCTTTATTCAACCCTTTATAGAGTTCTTTATACAGGAACAGGAGGCAACGATGTTTAAAACAGTATCTTCTCGTGGTCAAATACAAATAAAAAATGATATTAAAAATGGATTGCATCTATTTCATTTCGATTTCAGTAATTGTTCGCAGCGTGTTCGGATTTGTTTGATTGAGAAAGGGATGGATTGGAATAGTCATCCCGTTAATCTTCTGCTTAATGAGCACTCTACGGATTGGTTTCAATCAATCAATCCTAAAGGTCTTGTTCCGGTATTGGTTCATGACGGAAGTGTTGTGACAGAATCGGTAGAGATTATTCGATATATTGATCGCATGTATCCTTCGCCGGGCTTACAGCCAGAAGGTATTAGTGATAATCGTGAAATGGATGAAATCATAGCACTCGCTGATTCAGTACAGTCTCAAATTAAGCTATTGACGCACTATTTTCTAGCAAAACCACAGCGATTGTTGGTGAAACGATCATTGAAGAAGTTTTCTGATAATCACAATAATAGTGACCTTGTGGCCTTCAAAAAACGCTTTGCTAACAACGAATTTACCGTTGATGAAGTTAGAGATTGCATCGATAAAATGCATAAAGTAATACGGATAATCGATACCTATCTAATCAAACAAACCTGGTTTTTAGGTGATGAATTTTCTTTGGCGGATATTGCCTGGATGGTTAATATACATCGTTTGGATCTTATGGGGTTTCCGTTATCACGCTATAGCAATCTTGGGTTGTGGTATCAACAATGTAAGAAACGTGAAAGCTTTCAACAGGGATTAGTTGATTATGAGCCAGCTCTCATTATGTTTCTGTTCAAAATTAACAAATATATCAATCGTTCAAAACACAAAAAAATGTTTGGATTTGAATAATCACCGAATTTATTTTCTTTCTACTCTCTTTCTACTACCTACAAAGGTAATTTATGATGGATAACTACGAAGTATTTGTGACTGTTGCTGAATGCGGCAGTTTTTCATCTGCAGCGAAACGTCTTGGTTTTACCTCTTCTGCCGTAAGCAAACAGATTGGCCGCCTGGAAAAGAAGTTAGGTGTTCAACTTTTTGCTAGAACTACTCGATCCCTGGCATTAACGGAATCGGGCGAATATTGTTTTGCTAAAGCAAATACAATGATCCAGCAGCGTCGCGAAATTGAGTCTGAGATTACAAAATTTCAACATACGCCAACAGGTACGCTTAAAATCACATCAACCCCTGCTTTTGGCGAAAGGCAGTTAATAGAGATAATATCTGGTTTTCGAAAAAAATATCCAGACATTATTGTTGATCTAAGTCTAAGTGGGGTGACAGAAGATATTGTAAAGAGAGGTTTTGATATTGCTATTAGAGAAGGGAGCCTTAAAGATAGTAGTCTACTTGCTCGTCGGTTAACGGGATATCGTACAGTAATGTGTGCAGCTCCCAGTTTTTGTAAAGAAAATGGCGTAAAAGATATGGATACGGCCTTAACATCAGGTCTTGTATTACTAAATGACGCCAACGTGATACGAGCATTTTCTCGTTCTGCCGGATTACAAGATAAAAAATTGGATGGTGTCGTGTTAAAGCTCAACAATCTTTCGGCCATTCGTAATGCGCTTCTAGCAGGCGTAGGTAGCAGCTTTTTACCTGATTATATGGTAATGGAAGATATTCAGTGTGGGCGCCTTGTAGAAATACCATCAGCTATTGATTTTCCTCTGCGAGATGTTTATGCGGTGTATTCATCAAATCAAGGCGCTCCCGGAAAAGTCCGCGCCTTTATTGACTATTGTGTTTCCTATTTTTCCCGCCAGTCCATTAGCCCTTTACGAGGTCTAAATGTATCAAATGCTAGTGCGGGTTCGGCTAATCAACAATGCGAGGATACTGGTGGGGAAACGTTTCGATATCAAGTGTGCTCCTAACCAGCGAGGACTTGGATCTAACTGGTGATTTACATCGGCAAGTTTCACCAGTTGCTTCCCATCGTTTTTTCCATCTAACATTCTAAAAAAGGCCTCAGGTGTTTTATCAATACCGTGAAGTATATCTTCCTTAATCCTAAGGTCGCCTTGTTTTATCCATTTTGCAATTTGAACAACGGCACCCATGATTTTTGATTGGTAGTCCAACAATACGAACCCTTGCTTCTTGATACGCTTCGAGAGGATTACATTGTTATCCCGGCGACCAGTATCGAGTCGTGTATCCGGAAGATGACTAATACCTAATCGTCCGACAACAACAATGCGCGCATTTTCGTTGTATAAATCTAATAATGCTTCAGAAATATCACCGCTGGTATTGTCATAATAAATATCTACACCACGAGGGCAAGCTAAGGTGAGTTGTTTTTCGAGTTCTTCAGTACTTTTTCCACGATAACAAACGGCAGCATCGTATCCCCAATCGGCAATAACTTGTTTGGCTTTCTCCTCTGTGCTGACAATGGCAACGGTCCTGCAGCCGACTTTTTTTGCCATTTGAGCAACAGTACTTCCAACGGAGCTTCCTCCCGCAGAAATAACAATGGTTTCACCACGCTTGGGTTGTCCAATATCAAATAGGCTAAAGTAAGCCGTTGCGCCAGTAATGCCCACTAGACTTAAATACCAGCTTGGATCAGCTAATCCAAGGTTGATCGCTTTGGTGTTTTCAGAATCGTCAGATATTGCATATTCTTGCATATCAAATCGGCCGAATCGTACTTCACCAACCTTAACCTTTTTGTTATTGGACTGAATAACTTGACCAATAGCGTACGCATGCATTACGTCACCGGGTTCTACGGATTCTGCATAATTTTCTTCTTTTCGCATTCGTCCGACTAAGGCAGGGTCCATGGAAAGATAGATGTTTTTAACCAAAAATTCATTGTTGCTTAAAGGCCTTACTGTTTCCGAGTCAAATTCAAATGTCTCTGCGGTGGGTCTCCCTTCAGGGCGATCGGTAAAGCGTATAACGTTATTTGTTAAGCTCATAATGGTTACTCGTTTTATAAGAAGTAGTTACACTTGATTGGCTCTGGCTTGATTAACTTTGATTTAGTGATATTCAGAATACCAATATTTAGGGTTTTGTAATAGCAGTGTTAGTTATCGACACTAGTGCCCCATATTCCATAATACTGGTGATAATATGTTGTTACTAAAAAAGGTAAGTCGTCATTAATAGGTACGGTTAGTTTCGGAGAAGAGTATGAGAAAAATATACGGTCATCAACTTATTATCAATCAACCGGTAGAAGATGTTTTTTTCTACCTTGGCCATACCTTTGAAAATGCCTCTGTATGGATGGATGGTTGTCGTCGGGTTGTTGCACAGCCTGGATATGAGGCATACGGTCTGTGGTTAGGTAAGCGATATTTCCGTACCATGGCGATGCCTTTTCGGCTGTTTAATCTCAAAAAACCGGAAAAGTGTGTTTCTTTTGAGAACAATAAACGATTTGTGATGACAACAGAGATATTAAACGTTCAACCTCATTGGAATTATGAAATGCGCTCTATTGGTGATAACAAAACTGAGTTCAATTACAGCGTGACGGTTGGGAATAATGGGTTGTTTTCCCGTTTGTTTATTCAACCGTTGTTTCTCTGGACAATAAAAGGTCGACTAGAAAAGTCTCATCATTATATGAAAACACTGTTTGATGATGGGCTTGTTTTATCTAAATCAGAAAGCACTGCTGTCGTTTAAGGCTAAGCGGCTCTAATCATTGATGGGTTTGAAGAAATCGGGGTTGATATGACTAATAAGATATTTTTGGTAACAGGTTGTTCTAGTGGGATTGGTCGATCGTTAGCGTTTAAACTTGCTCAACAAGGGCACCGTGTTTATGCTGGTGCAAGAAATATCTATAGTTTACAAAAAATTGTGCATGAAAATATTGTCCCCGTATCTTTAGATGTTAACGATAAACAACAAGTGGTTGGTGTGATTGAAAAAATTGCAGGTAAAGATGGAAAACTCGATTGCCTTATTAATAACGCCGGTTATGGAGAAATGGGGCCGTTATTAGAGATTTCATCCGATAAAGTTGAGACTCAATTTAAGACGAATGTTTTTTCGCCTTTATATTTGGTTCAAATAGCAACACCTTTATTAATGAAAAGTTCACAAGCAAGTATTGTTAATATGGGCAGTGCTGCCGGTGTATTCAGTACACCTTTTTCTGGGGTGTATTGTGCATCAAAAGCGGCTTTTCATAGTTTGTCAGAAGTAATGCGAATGGAACTTGCTCCTTTAGGGATTCATGTAATGACCGTTTACCCTGGAGCGGTATCATCATCTTTTGGCGAAAATGCGTCAAAACAATTGATGGGAGTATTAGCGCCAGACTCATTGTATGCAGATGTAGCTGATGCAATTGAAAAGCGTGCAACGATTTCAAAACAATCCCCAACTACTCCCGATATATTTGCTGATGAGCTTATTGAACAGATCGAAAATTCTAAGTTACCAAAGGAGATAGGTATTGGGTATGGAAGTCGGTTTATGCGCGTATCAAAACGGATAATACCTACAGCGGTGCGAGAGTGGTTGTTGAGTAAGAAGTTCCAGTTAAATCATATTAACGTTCGAACGTCTTAATTTTTAAGCACTTCGATTGTTATGTATTTGAATTTTCATACATCGGAGTAATAGTAATACCCAATGGAACGCACTTTTGTTCAAAGGCTTCCAGCTGATCTATCGGAAAGTGAATACGAATAAGTACGTCATTCCGATATTCCACGTTGATATGATCAGTCAATTCTTTTGTTAACCAGTGCCGAACGGTTTGTTCTTGACTAAAGTTGCATCTCACAGTGATGGGCACCGTGGCGACTTCCTTTTTTGTGGTTAGATTTTCAATCGCTTGTTGTGCTGCACTTGAATAGGCTCTAACCAGACCTCCTGCTCCAAGCTTAATGCCTCCAAAGTATCGAATCACCACAATCATTATGTCGCCGATATCTTTGTGTTGTAACACATTAAGAATAGGCTTTCCGGCGGTGCCGCTGGGCTCTCCATCATCAGACATTGCCGCGCTATGAGGCGAGTGGGGTGGGCCGAATAGGTATGCCCAACAATGATGACGAGCATCGGGGTAGTCTTGTTTGGCTTGCTCTAGAAAGGATTTTGCTTCTTCTTTGTTAGAGACGTTAGCAACACGGGTAATAAAACGACTCTTTTTAACCTCGTAAATAACTTCATCACTTTTTTCAGGAATATCGTACGTTATTTTTGTTGGTTGAGAGCGTAGCGTTGTGGGTGTTTTTTTCGATGACATAATGGATTTTAATTTGATGATATAACGACTTTTATGTGATTAGGGTTAAATAAAAATCTTGTCGGTTAACCCTGAACAGATTGTTTTTCTTCCACTGGGTGCTGACATTCGTTATCAATATGTTCTTCGCCCCATTTCACTAATTCTAATAACACCGGGATTAGACACTTACCTTTATGGGTTAGCCCATAGGTGTAGCGCTTGGGGCGCTCTTGATACAGTGTCTTTTCAACGATAGAAAAGGTTGTGAGTTTTTTGAGGCGATTGGCCAAGATATTGGTAGTTATTTTTTCAGGGTTATTTTCTAGCTCACTGTAGGTTTTGCCACCGAGGGCAAGGTCCCTAATTATAATCAATGACCATCGATCACCAATGACTTCCAATGTCTTTGCAAGTGGGCAGTCAGAGCGGTATTC
>CAJXZM010000108.1 GCA_913063125.1 uncultured Gammaproteobacteria bacterium
ATAAACTCCAAACCATCCAGACGATGCTGACTAGCACGAGCTTGTTGTCGATCGTAGTAACTTCGATAATCATAGGTAGAAAGGATACTTTTAAGCGTGTCCAAGTGGCACAGGGACATGTAGTTCAATGACATATTCGAAATCAATCGCCAATGAAACCCTTGATCTAAAGGGGGGGTAAAGGACGGCGTTACATGAGTGATATTTTGAAAACGCGCATACTCTGGACTACCACCCGTAGCAATAGAAATATCCCCGACCCCCAGCATAGTAGGAAGGTGACGATTGGAGCAGGTTAGTTCAATTGAAATGCTTTCCGCTTGGGGTATCACGGCATCTTCATTGTCATTGACAAAAGCCAGATAGCTATCGATTCCATAACCTGAAACAGAGGATTTTAATCGCTGTCGATAGTACATACGGCTTGCGGCTTCATGAATTGTTTTGGCGTGATCAAACGATTCAAACTGCTTATATTCACGACATTGATGATCTTCATGCCCCCAGCCTTCAACTTTATCGATAGAGACCGTTTCGAAATGCCGATGATCAGATCCCTCAGGAAGCACTCTATATTCTGTGCGCCGGTGATCTAAACGAATAGGTTTAGCATCATGGGAGAACAAATTAACGATTGGCGTGCAGAATAATCTGAAATTTTCAGCACTGGGGCTGATATGCTTATCCAACCCCCGCGAAAATGAAAATTCAAATTTCAGCCCTTGCAGGCCTTCCACATCATCTCGCATTGCAATCGTTTGCTGGATAACCTCTAATCCCGTCAATTCAATAAAATGGAATTTCTCAGGCAAACTAAAGTATTCTTGTATTAATCGATAGCCTTTAAACGTGTGGCGCGAATAGGGCAATAAACTCTCATCATCTGAGAAACCCACAGGTTTAACTGCGTCTTGCCCCAATACCGCAAGCGGTACCTCTTGACCAATTTCATCAATACCAATAACGCGAACAGACTCGACATAGCGGCTAAACCAAAGAAATAAGGCTTGTGCTACGTGTACTTCTCCGTGGAGAAAAAAACGTAACGACGGTATCTGTAATTCATCAATGGTTGTATTGGATGTCAAACCCATTTCTAAGGATAGTGATGTCCCAGAGGGTCTGTCTTGCCGTTCAAAACTTCGTATTTCTAATGGGTAAATAGGCACATCGTAACAGGTCCGAAACCGGCAAACAGTACCATCTACAGGTAATGAGTCGATCTCTACATCCTTTTTTATCACTTGTGCTTCGGTCAATGTCATTTCAGGTGAGAACTGCAAAATGGACATTGATGGGATGGGACGCAAAAAATTCGGCCACAGCAAATTCATTACCGAGTGTGTTAACTCAGGCAATTCATCATCCAGCTTTTGTCGCAATCGCCCAGTTAGAAATGCAAAACCCTCTAACAAACGCTCTACATCAGGATCTTGTGCTTCAACCGCTAAAAACGGTGCGATTCTAGGATTACGTTGAGCAAACTCTTTACCCAGTTCCCGTATAGCGGTTAGCTCATCATGGAAATACTTATTAAACGCCATAACTATCTCCTCCCGCTTCCGATTGACGTAATCTAAACGCGTACAGTGGCTTGACCAGACCCAGTTAGCACAGTATCAAAAGATACTTTTGATACTCGACCATTGGCCTTCAATTCACCCGATATAACAAACTTTAATAACAACGGCTGATCTTCATCATGCACATAATGAACCTGCACTGCATCTAATCGCGGCTCATAGGTATCAACAAATTGTGCAATAGCCTGTTGAATTCGGTGAATCGCGTCAGGGAACTCTTTTACAACATCATTGAAGTCTGGCATACCATAATCCGGTAATGCCAGCACACTACCCTCTCGGATATTCAGCATACGTTGAATGTTATCAATCACATTCTGTAACTGTGTGGTTTGGCTAAATTGGGTCGTATAACTTCCAGGGGTAATTTCCTGTTCGATACGATCCAATAAACTCAGTTCTCGATGCATAACGGTAAAATAATTCCCTAACGCTATTTTCTAAATATTTCCTTTTAAGACTTCTCTAATTTACCTACTAGAGAAAGCTCAAAGTCTGCTCCCATGTACTTAAAGTGAGGCTTAACTTGCAAACCCACACGATAAATACCTGGCTGACCTTCAACGTCTTCTACGGTTACTAGCGCAGAGCGTAACGGACGACGGCTTCTCACTTCACCTGATGGATTTTCTTGATCGGCAACATAGCCAGATACCCATTGATTAAGTTCTTTTTGAAGCTCGACACGATCTTTCCATGTACCGATATTTTCACGTTGTAGCACTTTTAGGTAGTGCGCCAAACGGTTAATAATGAACATGTAAGGAAGTTGCGTGCTTAAGCGAGAGTTTAACTCTTTCGCTTTAGCTTCTTCATTATTCCCGAAGAACTTGGGCTTTTGAACAGAGTTAGCTGAGAAAAATGCGGCATTATCACTGCCTTTTCTCATAGTAAGAGGAATAAAGCCTTCTTCTGCTAATTCAAATTCACGTCGGTCAGATACCAACACTTCGGTAGGAACCTTCGCTTCAATCTCGCCCATTGACTCAAACAAGTGAACCGGTAAATCTTCTACCGCACCACCACTTTGAGGACCAATGATATTTGGACACCAACGGTAATTAGCAAAACTCTCATGCAAACGCGTTGCAAATGCAAAGGCAGTATTACCCCATAGGTATTCTTCATGGCTACCAGATACATCTTCTCGATAATCAAACCCTTTAACAGGGTTTTCTTCTGGATCATAAGGCGAACGTAGCAAGAAACGAGGTAAGGTTAAGCCTACATATTTCGAGTCATCTGATTCTCTAAAGCTACGCCATTTCGCAAATTGAGGACCTTCAAAGATCGAGCTTAATTCTTTAAGGTTAGGTAACCCGTCAAATTTGTCTAAGCCGAAAAATTTTGGTCCCGCAGCGGCAAAAAACGGCGCATGAGATACAGCTGAAATTGCGGCAACGTTTTGCAACGTCTTCATGTCAACAGAATTCGGACCGAAGTCGTAGTTCGCAATAATTGCCCCAATAGGCTCGCCACCAAACTGGCCATATTCCGCAGTGTATGCCAACTTATAGAGTCCAGATTTTGTGATATCTGGTGCATCTTCAAAGTCATCATATAGATCTGCTTTTGATGCATTGATCATTTGGATTTTGATATTTTGACCAAAATCTGTACGATCAACAAATAGCTTGAGTCCACGCCAGGAAGATTCTAACTTTTGAAAATTCTCATCGTGAATAATTTCATCAACCTGTTTACCTAATTGCATATCTAACTCTGCAATCATTCGGTCTACTATATTTTTATTAACACGCTCTTCTGTGTTCTCTGGGCGAAGCAACTCAGCAATAAAAGCGCCAACACCACGTTTGGCAACATCATAACCATCATCAGATGGCATCATTTTTGCTTTTTCAACAATTTGGTCTAGTAATGAGCCTTCTTCAACTTCAAGTGCGGCCTCACCCATTCTTACCATTCTTTCTGGGCTACTCATATTTCTCTCCGTATTGATTTTATTTGATGGTCGGCAGCACTACTCTGCAGTTTCTATATCCGTTATTTTTAGCTCATTCAACAGCTTTTGCTTTTGTTCATCGTCTGTCAGTAATGTTTCAATAGCCTTGCGGAAAGCAGGAACGTTACCTAATGGCCCTTTTAATGCCACTAATGCATCACGAAGTTCCATTAGATTGTTAAGTTCTGGAACTTGGCGAGCAACAGACTCAGGGCCAAAATCCTTCATTGTCTCAAAATTAAGACTAACGCTCATTTCTGCATCTTCATCAGTAGAGAAATGATTAGGAACCGTCATGTCTACGCCCACTTTGTGGTTACGTAATACGTCGTTGAAATTTTCTTTATCGATGTTTATGGGCTTTCGCTCTTCCATAACACGGTCATCTTCTTTAAGTGTGAAATCACCTAATACTAATGACTTAAATGGTAATTCAACTGACTCTGACGCTCCGCCAGATTCAGATTTGTATTTAATGTTGATACGTTCCTGAGGTGCAACGGTTGCATCTTTAGACATAACGTTCCCTTTATAATTGGTTGTGGTTATTAAAGTAATTATTGTAAATAGTTAGTTATGTTCTCATTACTAACTTACGTTATTTGGATAGATCAAACGCAAGCGACAAGTCATATTGACACAGTCGTCCGTGTAAACGCTCCACCCGCTCCTTGGGTATTTCTTTTTCCCCTAAGGCTTGATAACACCGCAGTAATAATTCAATTACTTTGGTGCTTACCCCTGGCTCCCAGTGCTCAACACCTTGTTGTATCAACTGAGAATCCAAGCTCTCGAGAAGTGGAATTGCAAAATCCAACTTCTGATGTTCATAACAAAAACGCGCCTGGTAATATCGCCATAAGGCTTGTTCTCGTTTTGATAAAGATCTAGCACAACCTTCTTGAAAAAGGTGCAACGCTTCGCGTAACTGCTTCTCTTTCATTAATAGACAGGCTTGACGATAGGTTTCTTCCCAATTTGAAGTTTCTGAACCATCATTTATTGGTAAACTTAAATTTGCCCCACCACCTTCATCCGCCATAACCTCCAAATTAATCCAATTCCGCGTCTCATCATCAGCAAATGCGGTTCCATCAACAAAGGATAAATCAACCACATTTGGGAGGCGTTTTACAAATTCCTTTACGCCACTTTTCACTGCAGCGCACGCATTATCAGCCCCCAGCTCCTCTAATGCTTTAGCAACAATACGTTGGCCATCCAGCCAATAAGGGGAGCGAGATAAGCTAGTTTCAATTTCAGGGATAACGTCTGAATATTTCTTCTCTGCAAGCATCGCGTCATAGGCTTGCATTTTTTCTTTTGATAATCCGCGTAACTGCGTTTTTCCTGCTGTATCAGGTGGTAATTGATTCACACCAAGCCACATTAAAAAACGATTGATACGATAAGGCTCTGGGTCTGATAATTTCTCTTGACGTAAATGCTGACAAGCTCCACGCAAACTTTCCTGACAGGCCCTATAAAGGTTTTGTAAATCCCTATCATTGCCCACCGATGTCGGGAGCGCCGCTGAGGCTGCCCCTGAAAGCGCTGCAGATGGCTTAGCCTTAGCCGCAGCGACCGCTTGTGTTTTTTGTGATTGCTTTTGAGCAGTATCATGCTCCGCTTCTAAGGAAGACACATGGCGTTTGAACTGACGAGACAGCTCATTTAATCCAGGAGCATTCTCTCCCATCAACTCAACAAGCGTACTGTCTAATGTAGTCACTTGTAGAACTAATGCCTTTATACGGTCCAACTGACCAACATTGGGAGTTAAGGCCTCGACAGAGGGGGAAATCCTTTCTGATAACCAATCGAATGCAGCGGCTCGGCCACGCATTCGTTTTTTGGGAGGGAAACACACATCCCAGAAATTTTCGACAAGCTTGATAATCAGCGTAAGCCCTGCTTCAAGCCCATCCAGAACATCCGTCTCGCAACGTGCCCGAGTGATATAACACGCTACGAGTAAATCCTTTGAACTCTCCTCTAACATCTGCTCGCCGATCGAAATCACATCATCCCAACGAACCCATATGTCATCAGCCAAGGAATCCAATTTCGCAATTTCTCGCTCAACCGTCTCAAAAGGCTCACTTAGGCGAACATTCTCTCCTCCAGGCTTATCGCCCGGTATAGGAGTACAACCCAACTGCTCATACTTTTTTGTGATTTCTGACATCTAAACTGACCGTCGCTGCGTGTAATAGAACAAAAGTGTGCAACTTATTGCCTATAGAGACGCTGCTTGCGCAAAAAAATGCTCGTTTTGATCAAAAAAAACGTGAAATACACAAAAAATAGTCAAATATCCTCATTCTTTTTCGCAACACCGGTCTTTATTAGCAACCAGACAAACCATTGTGCAACATTCTGCCCAATAGCTTACCTACGCCCCCCATAACATCCAAAAAATCGAGACATTGCCATCATGCTGCAACCACACGCTTTAGCACATTCACTTAAGCTGCTTAGTGCTTTGATTTTAGTTATCCCCACCATTGGCGGTATATCAGGGTGCAGCAGTAATACTGTCGTTGACGACGGTCAATACAGATCCATTGGCGGCGGTAGCCCTCGAAACCCGCATCCATCAACGCCTAAAGGTCTCGGTGAAGATCCTCAGTTTGGTTTTGACCCAGAAAAAGGGTTCTCCGCAACAACTGATTTTTCCTATGAAGGAGGGATCCCAAAAGGATCATTCCCTGGTTCCGGCCCCTCTGGTGCTGGACATGTACAACGCTATGGGAATGCAGGGGTGATTAAAAAAATCGCTCAAATCGCTCAAATCCATTGCAGGCCACTCTCCTTCAACATCAGCACAAAGAAACAAAGTTTTTGGGGCAAGCGCTCTGGCACGCTAAATCAATGCAGCTACCAGTTTCCTAAATTTTGTGGCGGTCACAAATTTTCAGTATTATCCTATGCCGATAAAGAAGTATTGATTTACGATCAAGAAAATTCCCCCTACTACATTATTGATACGCTCAAAGGTACCAATGCATCAAAGGCGGGACTTTGGGATAAAGATGATAAATTGGGCTCTAAAGCATCAAACATGAGCTACATGTTCGAAGCCAATTACGAATCAGAATACCAGCAAACACAAAATACCCCGTTAAATCTTGGCTGGGTTATTAAAGCGTCCTATCACGATGAAACACAACACGGGGCCAGTTATCACAAAGCCGTTCAAGATACGGTGCAATGTTTTTAACATTCGCAGCTTACATTATTGGCCAACGTTAACCGTATATAGGCTTAAGCGAATAGTATGTACGCGTTTCTCCCTAACAATTTTCACACATAAAAAAAGGCCGCTTTCGCGACCTTTTTTATAAAGCTTAACAATACTAAGCTTTAAGTACACGCCAATCATCATGTCCAGAAGTACCAGATACTTCGTGAGTCCATGTGATTTTACGGTATGTGAAAGACACATCTTCAAGGTGAGTGAAGTGTGCAAGACCTGGATCTTGACAGTTATGCATGTAAGACTTGATGTCTACGATGATAGCGTCTTCGATTTTAATTGTGTAGTAATGCTCTTGAAGGCCAGTAGCAGAAGTACGGTACCACTTGATTTCACACTCAGGTAAACGCTCACCAGAAGTCAGTGAAGAGAAAAGTAGTGGAGAAGCTTTATCGAATACTTTAGTGATAACGATAGGCTGGTGAACACGCTGACCAGTAGGCTGACCACTTTGTGGGTCACGAGGAAGAACGATGTCGTGCTTAAATGCTTCAACTAGAACTTCGTCTTCATGACCTTCTTGGTAGATGTTTCCTACAGAAGCTTCAGTGAAAGTTCCTGCTGTAATTAGGCCTTGCTTCTCGCCGGTGATGCTCATATACGCTGGAGTTGGCATACTAAAAAATCCTCAGTTAATTCCTTTAATATTTTTTAATAAGGGCAAATCCGCCTTCCTGGCGAAATGCACTTAATCCTATTGGCCCTTGTGGCAAACTCATTAAAGCTAGCAATTTACAAGAACACTTTACCTATTGCAGGGGGCGTGCCAAGTTTAAATTTAACGCTACACGCTAGATAAACCCTACGCTGCATGACTGCGAAATTAGAAAGAACCGTTATCTAAGAACAAAACAATCTCACCAGAGCGCTCCCACAACCATATATGCGCAGCTTTTCGCTCAACTATTTATGCCCGATGAGCAACATTCCCCTCTTATTATTTCGAATTGGTTTTTGTGAATTTTTCTGCAATTTCCTACAAAAATAGTTGTGAAATACGTCTCAGTTTTACGCCTAACCAACCGTTTTTTTGCACCTTTGTAGAAAACTTAGCGCAACCGATTTAGCAGTAGTGCAATGCAGCCATTTCGCATATTTATTGTGTGCCATTAAATGCGCACAACTAACCAAGGATTAAAAAAGTAGTTTATCTATGTCAAATACTGAGCTTTAACCACAACAGGAACCCTTAAAACCATGCCCCGTTACAGCTTGCTAGTCAGGAATAATAATTTTAATACGCTAGAGAACTTGGAAGCAGGTATCAATATGGCTCATGAGCAAGGCAAGCAGCTCTACCTTGCAGCCAACCTTTCTGCTCATAATGACAAAATACGCTCATTTGTCCGAGATATGGAACCAATTATCGCTATGGAGCCCGACGCACTCATCATGTCTGATTATAACTCCCTGACTAAACGCAAACCTGTAAGTGCGTTATCATCATTCGACGCTAACGCGTAATTAATATTACACTGCGTTAGCGGTGTTACCGCACTGCCTCCTATCGTTAAAGCCTTCCCCCCTGACAACACCCATTCTTGCACATTACCCAACCCATTCTTCACACCCCAAGCATTTGCAGTTCCCTGGTTAATAGGTCGAACATTATTGCCACGAATAACTTTAGTGCCCTGTGTTAACAAACAATTATGATCGTTTAATTGTTGCCCTCTATTGGCCAAAACTGCATGCTGCCATTCTTTTACGGTAGGAAGCCGATAGGTCACCCCTGCTACTTGGCTCAACCAACGACTATAACGCCTTGCATCTTGCAAACTGATATTACTTACGGGCAACGAGGTATCACCACCGATGACATTACAACGTCGGTACAATCGACAGTAATTATTATAATGCGCAACACTCAGCTCTGTAGACATGATGGCGAACCGTCGAATACTTTTAGTTCCCGGTATAATAACCAAGGGCGGTGCCTTTAGATTACGTGACAATGAATCACGACACTGATAACGAGTGGATCGCCCTTTACCTGCCCATCCTTTATTGCAAGGATCAAACTTTCGTTTTTTCACACTAAACTCTGCTGCGCCAGGGTATAGCTGGCTTGCCAATTGCTGGTAACGTTTTGCAGATTTCTTTCCATCTTTACTCGAGTCACTCTTAAACGATAGGTACCCTTTACTCATAAAGTCCCGAATGGATAGTGATAACACCTTCCCCCATTCAGAATCATCTTTATCAAGCTGATCAAGAAACTGTTTTACCTGTTCGGGATTTTTAATTGATTCTCCCTGAACAATACTTTGATAAACATCACTTATATGCATCAAATCTTCCGAAGACATTCCTGCACTGAAATCTCGATTACCCCCCCCTTGCTGGCCCTCTTCGACTAAAGAGTGGCCTAACGGGTCCATTAATGCGATTGATGTATGTATCTTAGAAAATCGTTCATCTTTTGGGTACAAGTTATCAGCTAATGCCAGCAATTGTTTGGCTTTCTTGGTTCGCCCTAGATATAGCGCTTCATTAATGCTGTGTGCTAGCCATTGATCCAGTTCCCAGTGAGAAAGTAATTCCAGACCTCCTTGAACATGTCCCAACGCCTCCACCAAGGCGGGCAATTGAGATTGAAGTTCATCTCCCCCCTCCCTCTCCACATCGTTATTTAGTAATAACTCACCCTTGTCTTTTAACTGTTGGTAATGTCGTAACTGTGCAACGTTTAATTCATTTTCCAAAGACGAAAGGCTCATTGAATCAGAATAGAATTCTCGCGCCCTAGCAAGTGTTGTTGTTGCCGCTAAATAAGAGCCTTTTGCCATCAGCGCCTGCGTTTTCATCTGGTAAAAGTCGATAAGATCCCCTCTATAACGATCCAAAAATCGAAACCGTTTTTCAGCATCCATTTTTTCGATATCACCGATCCCCAACGTAATCACATCAACATCATCCGACTGAAGCCTTCCTAAAACCTCACGTTCACTATACCCACTAAAATAAACACCTATCAGCACTAACAACATCACCACTAACCCTCCTC
The DNA here is from genome assembly GCA_913063125.1 of uncultured Gammaproteobacteria bacterium. Classification (GTDB taxonomy): domain Bacteria; phylum Pseudomonadota; class Gammaproteobacteria; order Pseudomonadales; family Ketobacteraceae; genus 42-54-T18. The sequence continues at coordinate 9,813 of CAJXZM010000108.1, forward strand.
CAAACACAATACCCAACAGGGTACGTTTAGATTGATCGTTAGATTTGTTATTAAATTCTTCCTTAAACTGGGCAACGTCATTGATTTTTGGGTTCACAACATTAAGCACATCACACAATGCTGATGACTTATGTTTTGGTAATCCCTTGGGTTTGACTAGCAATAGTTTTTTATCGCGAGCAACAAGTGCTGTTTCTCGACCGTAAGGGTGCACCGACGTTGCTGCCATATACACAACACAACCTAACGCATATAAATCATCAGAGGGTTTCGCTTTCTCTTCCAATAACATGCCAACACTGGCATAAGCTGGCGTAAGAGCAACTAACGGTTCTTCGCACTGCGTGCTATCCCCAGAAGAAACATCATGCACGGCACGAGCAATACCAAAATCATAAACCTTAAAATCACCCTCGCGCGTCATAAAAATATTACTCGGTTTTAGATCCGAATGAATAATACCTTTAGAGTGAGCATACGATAATGCACTACCAACGTGCTCGACAAGTTTTTCAACCTTTTCTATAGACCAACCAAGGAATGATGATTTATTAATAACCTCATCCAGGGACACGCCATCCAAAAATTCCATGGACATAAAAAGCGTATCACCATCACGATCAAAATCAAAAACACTCACGATATGCGGATGTGATAGTTGTTGCGTTTTCTTGCACTCGCGCTGCAGAGCTCCCCAAGAGAACGCATGCTGGCTAATATTACTATTTAGTATTTTAATCGCCAGCCATGGGTTTTTTTCGCCAACCTCTTCTTGGCGAAGATCCTTGGCTTTGTATACCGTCCCCATACCACCAACACCGAGAACAGAGTCCAAATAAAAACGATCTTTCAGCGTGCAGCCAATACCAATGCTTTTTAAGGACGATTCTCCCGCTCCAGCTAAGTTATCTAATTTAGTTAAGCTATTTAATTTAGCTGAATGTGATGGCTTGGCTGAATTAGATATGGCGCTACTAACAACGGTTTTTTCTAGTAGGTTTTGTTGTGGCGATTTGTCAACAACAGTGCGCTCTTCATAGCCTTGGGGTTTATCTTGTCGAGTTCGCGTAACGGCTATGGTTTTTTCTTCATCCACCGTGCCCGTCATGCAGGTACCTGAATGACACTAACACTAATATTATCCCTAGCATCTGTATCTAACGCTGCACCCAACAACGCTTGCGCTTTAAGCTCACAATCTAATGATTGGTCGGATAGCAAATTTCGAATGGTTTCAGCATCAACTTCATTGTACAAACCATCCGAGCACAACATCAATACATCATCAGGCTGTAGATCAAAGGTTACTTTGGATAAATCAAGTTCCTCATGCACACCAACAGCACGCGTAATAACATGGCTTTGTGGGTGATTATCGGCTTGCTCCGCAGATAACACACCATCGTCAATCATATCTTGAACGACAGAATGATCTTTACTAATTTGATACAGTTCTCCTTGTCGCTGCACATACAAACGACTATCACCAGCCCACAAACAGGTACACTGATGGTTATGGCATGCAGCAACAACAACGGTGCTGCCCATTATTTCACTACCGATACCCACCGTCATCTCAAAAACAAGCTTTTGATTCACCTGTTGCAATACGTCTTCAATGTATCCAATCAAGTCAACATTTTCCAGTTCGACACCATCAACTTTTGTTAAGGAATCAATCACTAACCGACTCGCAACATCCCCTGCGGCATACCCTCCCATACCATCCGCGACGGCCCATAAGTTTTTTGACGACTGAAGTACAGAATCTTCATTCACCTTTCTCACATTGCCTGGGTGGGTCACCGATGCGTACGACAAATCCATACAGCGCCCCACTATCAAAGCTTACTGGGCAAGTGATACGCCCCCAGGTAATCTTTAGCAAATGGGTTAACCGCACTACTAGCAGAAACCTCATAGATGGCTTTTTTACCATCCTTTGTCATGGTTAGTTTATAACTGTCACTATAGGCAGATCGTTTTAACGGATGCTTATCTATAAATCGAAACAGCGACCACACTCCATCAGATTTCACGCCTGTTCTCGCCCCATAGTAATCTTCAAATTCGAAATGAATATCTGATACCAATTGATCCGCAGGCCAACTTACTTTCGTTTTCTGACTTGGACCATGACGATATTGCATACGTTCACCCAGCATATCTAACTCAAAGCGGCTAACATTGGCATCAAGATATAGGGGGCGTAATGAAAATTGCACAGAAGGCTCATCACCCGAAGCAAAGAATATTCGACGAATTTCCGCCGCTTGTTCGAATTGAGCCAGGGATTTTTTGCTTAACCCAATCGTTCTATTGCCAACCCTCTTTAAACGCCAAGGCTTACGCTTGGTATCGATAAATGCGGCAAGGTATTCATCGAAAAAACTCTGCTCTATTCCTCCGGCTTTAAAGAACTCGCCAAAATCATCCAAAGTTACCTCAGCACCTGCCCGTTTAGACAAAGGGTACCGAGATTTTAGACTTGCATCATAAAAGGGCTTAACACTTAATCGGTATTCATTAACAATTTGTTGCTTCGCTTGTAATAACACCAACTGCCACGACTGATCCAATAACGATGCTACCCAACGTTTCACCGGCTGAGGTAATTTCCGTGACTCAATCGCCATACGTCCCAACGGATCATTGGTTGACTTTTTCATGCGCATTGTAGCCGCTTCAAAGGCATTTTCTGACATCGAGCCACTTGCAGCGATACCTTCAAGGTAAATCTGCAAACCAACTAATGACTCATTGAGCTCATCCAACTGCGTTGGGCGACTGCGAGTTACTTCCACCATTTTATGTAAAGGACGGAACTGTTTATCAACAAGGCTTGAAGGGTTTTCTGGCAAATTTGCAAGTTTTTTCCGCGCAGCCATATTTGCCAGGTGGGTGAATTTGGCTAGCCGGGGTGCAGCCACCCGTGCGACCAACGATGCATTTTGCGCCTGTTCTTTCATCTCAGCAGGATCCAGCATACTGATGCTAAGCTGCGTATTAGTACTGATTGCATCCAGCACCTCACGTAGCGGAGACTGGCCAGACAACAGCGCATCCATTACATCAAGATTATTTTCCATCGATCCAAGAGGTATCAAACGCAATTGATTAATTGCTGCACTCCAGTGATGGATATAGTCTTCCAAGTATTGTTTCTCTAACTTCGCCTGCACCGTTGCCAGATCCAAATCCGTCAATTCGCCTGAGCGCGTACCCACCACCCAGTTATCCTCACTCAAGGACCCTATAAACTCTTCTCTTGCAGGTTTATAAACCGAATCATAGCCATCAAATGTATACAGCCTCGGTATTTCATAGTCTGCACGTTGAAATACTTTCTCGATACTGCCCCCAAGATCGGCATCAAAACGGTAATCATCAATATATTTTTCTTTGGCTTCTAATTTTATCGAGGCATAAACTTGTTCATGCAAGGGAATACGGCGTAGTACCTTTCGCGTATTTTCCACCAGCGTTTCATCAAGCTCTTGGGCCTGATAGGGTTGATCTAGCCAGTAAGAAAGGTGGCGTTTAAGCTCATCTCTGATTTCTGGTTGCGTATGATAGCGATTGTTCCAATCAATAGTGAGCCAGGTTTCTATAAAACCCTTATCAAATCGCTCTTCATTCGACAGCATCAAATAACCTTTTAATGCTTGAAACAAATAATCAGGGTTATCCCGCTCTTGTTCCAGTTGCAATTCCAGCTGTTTTTTTAGTGATTGGGTAAATTGATGCTGGATATGTGCATCGTAGTTAATATCCGCCTGGCCATTGAGATCATCACCCTGAAACAGACCCAACCCTAACAACCAGTCCTGCTCTCCTTCTGGGTAAACTTCACCTAGTTGCTCCACAGCAGCCAATGTTGGCAACAACGTTTCCGGTAATGCATCAACGGGTAAACCCTCTAGCTCTCGCTCATAAACAACAACGAGCTCTTTAGCGTCATTTAAACGTAAGTCATTTTTTCCGAAGCTTGTTGTCCACAGTAGCGCTCCAGTCATGATGCTAACAATGGAAAAAACAATCCCTCCATTTTGCAACCAACGTATTTTACGCTCATGATTACGGTTCGTACCCACCATCTGAGACTCAGGAAATATCACCTGTTGCATCAGATTACGAATAAAAAAGCTTCTACCATGCTGCTGCTTTGTTAATAATGCTTCTTGCCCTACACCAATGTTACTCGCAAATTGACTCATCACACGTCCAAGTGCGTTCGTGTTTTGCGTCCCACTGGTAAAATACACACCTCGTAATAAGTATTGGTCATGGAATCGAGATTCAGAAAACGTATTCCCGACAAATTGTTTCAACGCCTGCTTACATGATTCTAGCGATCGAGGGAATGCTAAAATATCAGCGCGACGCTGTATATCGCGCTCAAAATGCAATTTGTTATTGAGATTTTCATGTAACCGTAACACTAACTGATCAAATTCATGACCGAATTGTTGTTCATAAGGCTCCTCGCCCTCATCGGGGAATGTCATACCCCACACCTGAGCTCGCTCTTCTTTGCCAAGCGAATCGAAATACGCAGAGAAACCTTCGATCAAATCACATTTTGTGAAGTTCAAATACACAGGGAAGTTAATACCCAATTGATCCGTTAATTCCTGCAATCGTGTTCTAACCGCTCTTACGTTAGCCGCAAGCTCTGCCTCTGTTTGTGAAACCAGTTCTTGCAAACTAATAGCAACGATCACACCGTTTATTGGACGGCGTTTACGGTGTTTTTTTAACAGCTCTATGAAATTATTCCACGCACTCGCATCTACCTGTGCATGGCTATCTTGCGTTGTGTAACGACCCGCCGTATCAATGATGACGGCTTGATCGGTAAACCACCAGTCGCAATGACGTGTACCACCAACGCCCTTTAATGACTCTTTGCCGAATGTATTTTCAAGGGGAAACTCTAACCCCGAGTTAACCAGTGCGGTAGTTTTCCCTGAGCCAGGTGGTCCAATTAGGATATACCAAGGCAATTCGTACAAGTAGTTTTTCCCGCGAGGCTTGCCTTTTCCCTTTCCCGTGTGACTTTTACGCAATACACTTAACGCCTCAGTAAAGCGCGACGCAATGATTTCTGTTTCACCGCCGGACTGGTTACCACCTTGCCCACCCCCCATTGACGGAACAGATTGACTTTCTTGAAGTTCCTTCTCCAAATTATCATTACTTTGCTTTGCTGCTCGGCTGACACGTAAATTATTCAACCCCCAAAGCAACAACATAATCATAATTATCAGCAACCGAAGAACATCGCTTTCCAATATTTTGACGTCAGCAATAGCGATCAATGGTCCAACAAACCAAACAAGGATGGAAAGTGCGATAACCCCCAACAACCCAATAAACCATTTTTCCTTTAAAAAGCTAAATCTCGATTTCATTACTCTGGCTCTTGGTTTGATAGGTTATTGGTAGTCTTATCGTTAGCTTTATTACTTTCTTCTAATGAGGCATTTTCAGAAGCATCTTCTTCAGCCATTTCAACCGGTAGATATTCGGCAATGGGTGCCTGTAATGCCACCAACACCTCATCTTTAGCGGTGGTTAATTGGTAAGAAAAGCCAGAAAAAAGCACCAACAAAACAACACCTGCTAATGCCGAAAACACCCACACAGGAATATGTTTCATCAAGGTATAACGCTTCTCAGAAATACCTTGCCAATGAGGCGACAAATCTCGCTCTGCCTCCCCTCGTTGCAACCGCATTAGATGAAAAAGATTGTCTCGCAAGTTCTCAATTTCGACATTACCTCGATTTTCCAGAGAATACTTTCCTTCAAAACCTAGGCTCATCGAGATATACATTAATTCAAGTACCGGCAGATATGTGGCCGGTTGAGTTTGTAAGTGCTCCAGTATCTGAAAGAACTTTTCACCACCTCCTGTCTCATCGTGAAACTGGCTTAGTAAACTTTGACTACTCCAAACACCATTGCCACCCCACGGTGTTTTGGTAGCAAATTCATCCAATACCGTGCAAATAATATAACGAGCATACAAAGTGCTTTCTTCATTAATACCCTGCTGGCCACAACGCCATTCAAAGTCTCGAATTTCTCGAACCGTCTCATCTCGAAATAACGATGGGTCACGAACAGAGCCATCACCGCCATTAATTGCGCTATTTCCAAAAGCAGAACATTGAAGCGATGCCATGCGATCAATAACATCATTTGCACAATGAACTAGAGGGTTAATAAATACTGACGATACCTTGCCCTGCCCTGCCGGAGGCATAACCAAAGAAGGTGCTAACGTAGAGGCTGCTTTTGGTGTCGGTGTTACAGGAGGTACCCCCATAATTGGCTGAATGGGTGCCTGTTGTTGCATTGATGGCTGCGCTGAGGGTTGCATTGATTGCGGCTCTGGTTTAACGCTTCGACCTCCCGGCATTGGTCGCTGAAAGCCTCCTCCAGGTACAGCCTTCCCATTATCAGAAGGCCCATCACGTCGAAAGGTAATAATGGTTTTATCATCATTGGACATAACCTGTTACTCCTTCACTGCCCAAAATTCTAACTCCAAACCTGGGATATCCCCTGAAAAATGAAAGGCAAATCCACCGGACTTACGTAAATGGCTCCAATTTTCTGTGCTTTTTTCCATTTGGAAATAGGTAAATCCAGAGTTATACGGTATTTGACGCGGTGCCATAGGCATTGGAACAAGGCGAATCCCCGGCAACTGTAAATTCACTAATTCTCGTAATTGCTCTACCCCCCCAGCCTTAACAGCAGAAGGCACGCGAGAAACAATCATATCTTTCGACCAGTCGGCCTTGATAGCCAATACAAAGCTTGCATCATCCAACAAACGCCGATCCTGAATAGGAGCAACCCTTACCCCGTAATTTCGTTCTTGGAGCTCAAGCGCAATAGCCGTTTGTTCAAACACCATGCTAAGAGATTGACGCAGTTCTCCCATGAGCAATCCATAACTTATTTGTAAGTCATCATGCTCGTATTTCGGGATATCAGTAAGACGTTTATCTTTTCGTGTGAACGTTGCAAGCTCACTCGCCATCGACACCAAGTCCAAAAAAACCGGTTCCGGATGAACATTCTCTGCACCCTGCCAATGATGAAATATTGCTGAATAGCGATTCACCATTTGTAATAATAAAAAGTCAGCGATCTCTGACGTACCGGTGCGAGTCTTTTTTGTTAACCTCGACGTCAATGCATCGGCTCGATGATTCAGCAAGCCGGTCACTTCATTCAATGCCTGCGTAATGGGTTCTGCCGAACGAATATCGAGACAAGGTGCAATATATGTATTATCAAGAACAACATCTGACTCGCCGCTTACCTCTTGTACTTTGGCGATTGCTATCCGGCTATAATCACCCGTTGCTTCACTTTCTAGCAATAATTTAAAACGTAAACTACCCGTATTAATCCGGGCTAATTTTCCATGACCAAGATTACAATCTCTAACTTCCACTTCTTTTTTCAAGAAACGAGTTAGTGATTCTTTATCGTCTCCCAGTTCAGCCTCGTCGCTCCCGGGCAATATAACAGGCAGCGCTAATACGATTTTTTGGTTTTGAATACTTTCATTTAAGTCAAGGGTTAAGGGCAATCCAAATGCACTACCAACATGAAACAACGTTCCGTCTGATAATACTCCAGAGCATTTTGTAATCGAGAATGTTCCCTGTGAAAGTTGCTGTTCATCTATGGTTAAACTTTTCACTCCCCATCCATAACGCTGCAATACGCGGTTTCGCTCACGAAATTGCGCGTCAATATGCCTATCATGCTGCTGCATATGCTGGGGACGAAGGAACATACCTTCCGTCCAAATTACTTTATCCTGGAACGCCATTCTATTCTCACTTCCTTAAATGTTGGAGTTTATTACGCCTTTCCCTAAAACGATGCGCTTAGCGATCACTGGCCATCGCAACACCCTGGCGACCAAACAATACCGTCATATTATTTTTAGATTTAAGTTGCACAGGCAAAACCATTCGCCAGGAACTTTCATCTAATTGTCGGTAGGCCGCCAATACAGCGATATATCTCGTATCTGGTTTTAGTGCAAACTTAATATCCTGCACATCTCCAGGTTTTAACTCAATCTCTTCACTGGAAATCAAATCTGCTCCCAACGTTTCTCCCTCATGGCTGTACAAGGAAAAGAATTCCGCATTTTCAAAACCTGCAACATTCTTTAACTCCAACAACCGAATCACTAACGGTGACGGACGGCCAGAGTCATCGGGATTAAGGTCCCCTCCCGCAACAAGCCTAAGATCAACTTTGGTTAAATCTGACATTAAAAACTGGCAACCAGATAACACAACCATCAACCACAACAGAAAGATACTCGACAATAAACGGTACATTTTGTATTTCCGACCAGCTCTCAACATTTCTATTTCTCTCCAGATCTTTTTGCTGCTTTTAATCGATCAACTTGATCTTTATAAGTCGTGGAAAAAGTATCTCCAAAAACAGATGAAAATGTAGATTCTTCTTGCTGAATGTCAGCATGATATTCTTTATAAGCATCCCAATACCGCGCCCGCTTCCCTGCCATCGAAAACCCCTTAGCTTGTCCACGGTCAAAACGCTCTTCTAATTGCTCAGGATCCAACTTCCCTAGCAACTGAGTTAACGACCCCTGCACAGCGGCCATCACTCCGATTTGATGCTCCTGAATATCAGTAAAACTTTCACTCAGGGCCGCAGGTATCGTTAAAAAGCTACCCCTGTCTGATTTCAAAAAATGCTGCAATACCTGTTGCTCGTCAACAGCAAATTTTAAAGGGTTATTTTTTTCTGCCTGTACTAATGTCATGTCCATTCGAAATTCATTTTTGAGACTAGCCCTACTCTTCATCACATGGACCATGCCTGCAAACGTTTCCTTTAACGCCTCCCCCGCCTGCTCCATTAAGACAACGGTATCAACAGATGCCAATGCGTCTTCCGAAACACCTAAGCCTCGACAGAATGCTGCTAAATGCTCATTGGACTGTAACTGGGCCTGAGAATTAGTTTGAGCTGGTTGCAAGATAGTTTGATAGGAGTCAATCACTGACGCCATTGCTGATGGCGTAATTTCTACCGGTGTTTCAAAGGGGTCACCATTAGGTTGAGATTGCTCTTCCCTTAATGTCTGTTTTGGCGATGAAGACTGTCGAACCCCAGGGGTCGGCATAGGAGGCGAAGATAATACCTGAGACACTTGAGGTGACCGTCGAGGTAACACAGTATCTCCCAAATCAATAGACAGCCAATCTTCAGGTAAAAGCTCAGAATGCATCGCCGGTGCATCGAAGGTTTCCTGTATTGCTGAAAGCCCATCAGGCATAGACACAGACTCACTATGCCATTGATCAAGCTGGTGTTTTTCGTTATTTGATGGGGATAGCCCTTGTGCATTGTTCGACGCGTTATCTGTAGCATTGTTTAACGCATTTGGCATTTTCTGTCGAAGCATTTCCAGGGGATCTAGGATTGGCGCCCCTTTATCCTGCTTTTCGCCCGCTGTAGGGGCAAAACTCGTGGGAGTAAACCCGTTACATGTGGCATCAAGATGAATTACCACTTTAAACTGGATATCCCCCATCATTAGCGTATCTTCTGATCGCAGTTTATGGGGCTTATCTTTATCTAATGGGCTCGTCCCGCCATTAAGAAATACGCCATTAGTACTAAGATCAATAATATAGAAGTCCTCACCCTCTGCGCTAATCTGAGCATGACGACCAGACAGGTGGCGACTTTGATCAGGAATAACCCAATCACACCCCTGCGA
>CAJXZM010000109.1 GCA_913063125.1 uncultured Gammaproteobacteria bacterium
AGTGGTAAGATCATTAATACAATTTTTAGGTGATGATTCATTTCATATCTCCTGGCAAATGCCTAAAGCTGGTATGTCACTAAGAACGCGTTACTGCCCAGCTGTAAAGACAGCGCAGCATCAAAACTAAATGATATGTCGCCGTTATCTACTGTGTAGTTTGATAGGGCTATTTCTTCATTCGCTTCGGCTTTTCCATTGCTATTGGTATCTTGGTAAAGTTTTACACCGTCAATATCACCGACTTCGTCAATCTCGCCATCAGCACTGAGTGATAAGCCGTGTAGCTCTGCATCTGCTATGCCATTGTTGAGTGTGAAGCGGAATACTACTGTTTCACCATCGCCTGCATTGATAATGCTTTGGGTTAATGCCCCTGATGCTGCCTCTATATTACCTTCTGGAATGCAGCTTTGATTATGATTGTAATTGACGTTAAGAGTCGGGCCGCTGCCGGTTTCTTTGGAATGGAAATCAACACCATTACACGAGAGGCCATTGCAGTCGCCTACATGAGCGATCACTAGGCCGTGGTTACCATTGGCTAGCCAGTAATCAACAATGTTGCTATTAGACAGGTCCACTTCCAGCATACCTGTTACTGTTGGTTTGAACGTAGCTAAGTAAGCGCCTTTAATGGAATCACCGCCAACAGAATTCCAGGTTGCAGTACCTTCTTGCCAATCTGCGTTTGCAGCATAGACTTCATAATCACCAGTAGAGTCATCGGTGATCTCAATGCCCAGTTGAACTCTGCTGGTATCTGCACAGGTTGACATGTTTTCAATATCAAATTTGATCAGGCTGATCATTTCCCCGTTGCTAATGTCGTATCCGTCTGCCAACAACCCATCGCTGCTGCCATTGAAATTGCTGCTAGTTTTGCTCGATGCGATATAGGTATCTTGTGTGGCTGCTATGGATATCTGGTTGGTACCACCGCTGGATATGTTTTCAATCACACTGAGTCTATTCGCGGCTTGAACCAAGTTAAGCGCTTCACCCACATTATTGGCGTGCCACCAATTAACACCGTTTGGTAAGATGGTTGTATCAGCATCACGCTGTTCTCTGGTTAAGGTTTCTGCTGTTTCATCAAATTGTGCTGTTCGTACGGTTAATTTGTCGCTGGTTACTTGTAAGACTTTAAATTGCTGAATACTGGCTAAGTCAATTGTCCAGGTCTTTGGATTGTTGGCTGAACGTGCTGGTGCACCCCAGCTACCTTCGCCGACAAATACCGTACCACTTTCACTGGCGACAAAATCATTGCCGCTAGGTGCCAACGCCTGAGTCATTTTGTTGATGTGTGTGTCAGACTCAACCACAAGGTTCATACCGTGATCATAAAACGCTTGCGACCACCAAGTAAAAAGCTCGGTGTTGGCTGATTTACCTGTGTAATGAGGGAACATGGGTTTATGGTATTGTGCGATTCGCCACGTTACGGTAGGACCGTTGTCCGCTAAATCGGTATAGAGCCAGTTATTCATTGCTGCGGCGTGTGAAGACCAGCCACTGTTTTGGTATTGGCTGTTAAGGGTATACGTACGTAGTAGGGGCGAAATATTGAATGCTCCGTACGTATCAGATTCATCACACTTGCCATCTGAGTTGTAGTCTACACCGAATATCTTACACAAGGTTTTGAAGTTACCATCTTCATGGTTGCCGTGGGTAGGAATGATGGGGTAGGTTCGCTTGTATTCAACGCCATCAATAGTATCGTTTGAATAGCTCAGCTCCCAATCAATAAAGAAAGAAGAAACTTCAGCGGAGCTATTTAGGTTGGTGTAATCGCCTCCGTGCATAACAAACAAGGGGCGTATCTTACCAACCAATGCGTTACCTTTTTGACGGTTGGTCCAGCCGCTACGGGTATCACCACCTGCAACTACGACATAAGGAGAGTTGTCGGTAGGGGCAGTTTTAAAATAAAACCGATCGCCACAGCCATCTTGATCGCACACTCGGTAGAACACGTCAGTATTCGGCGTTAAGCCATTCAAACGTACAAAGGAGCTCTTGATATAACCTAAGAAGGTCACAAAGTTTTCAGAGGATGTAGGTTCCTGTGTTGTCCATGACGCTTCATCGGTGTCAAAGCCATATTTCACGTAAGGGTCAGTACTAATTCCCTTCGCGGAGAATGCGATGACTGCTTGATGAGCTGGGTCTGCATCCCAAACCAAACGGTTGAATTGGGTTTCGGCAGTTGCCTCTAGCGCAACCAAAGAAAGTGTTGCTGCAACCGCAGCTAAGATCTTTGTTTTCATGAATATTAACCTAATAAAATTATTATTATGCAGGTAGATTTTTAAGCTTGAATCCTGCCTTAATTGGCACTGTTATACCAGTTTAACATTGCAATTTTATGCAACTGAGTTGAGTTGTTTGGCTGACCATATTATAAGTAAAAAGGGAGTTGTTATGGGAAATCACAATAAAAACAAAGGTCTATGGTGTTTAATGAAAACACCGAGGCTTGCAGAGAATAATTGGCACAAGGCGAGAATGAGGGCATTTTGGCTGTGTCATCTACACTTGAAAAAGGAGGCTGGTTTTCATGTGCTTTTGTAGGGTGTATTACCGATTTTGCACCTTTTAGTATCAAAACATCACGGTTATACATTTGATTCATTTTGTTAATTTATTGTTTTCTATGGCAATGATTACATTTTTGTTAACAGGTTCGCCTGCGGTAGCAGAGGGGAGGGCGCCTGTTCGTCTTTTCTCCGATGCGAGTTACGACCTTAATTCGAACATGCTTATACTTGAGGACCCAACCAATGAACTGACAATTGACCAGGTTGCCTCTCAAGAATATGTTGCAGATTTTTCCCCCAATGAAAATGACATATTGAATTTAGGGATAAGCCAATCTACTTATTGGGTAAAACTCAGTGTGATATATCCGTCCTCATACCCCAATTCTGCTTCTGATAAACTGTGGTTTTTAGAAGTGGGACGTTCAAATCTAGATATATCAGAACTATTCATTCCCGAAACAGATGGGGTTTATACGGTTGTTACTTCTGATACCCGAAGTAAATATTCAGAAAAAGACTTTATTCATGTGAATAGTGTTTTTCCAATAACGACACTCCTGGGCCAAGAAATGTCGTTATATCTAAAGATAAAGAGTGATACTTCGATTTATTTACCCATAACTATGTGGACTCCTGAGGGTTTTATCGAAAAAGCGTTAAGGGAGGAGTTAATATATGGAATGTTCCTAGGTGCGATGACAATACTTCTTGCCTATAACCTTTTTATCTATATATCGATAAGAGATATTGGTTATCTATATTACGTATTTTATTTGGGCTCAATTACATTCGCTGAAGTTCTGGAAAGTGGTCATGGAATGATTCACATTGATCAGGCCTTTGGTTTTTTAAAACGAGACAATATTCTTCCTATACTGTCTGTAAGTTCAATATCTACCATGTTGTTTGCGAAGAATTTTATGTCAACGAAGAAGGATTATCCACGATTGGATTCTATCCTGAATTTTATGGCGATAATATCGCTTATGAGTGCCTTGTTATTTTTCAGTTCAGATTATTATGTGGTTTCTCTATGGAATCGAATGTATTTTACGGCGTTTATGCCAATTTTTCTGGGCGTTGTTGCTTATTGCTGGTCGCAGGGAAATAAGAATGCAAAGTTTCTTTTCTTTGCCTGGATATTTAATGTCATTGGCTTGACTATTTTTAGCGGAGTTACCGGTAAAGTGTTCCCCGCGACAGCAGTAACGCTTTCAGCGCTGCCGATAGGTATATTGATTGAAGCTGTATTGTTGTCATTTGCTTTGTCAAATCGTATTAAGAATGAAAGTAATGCAGTCCTTCTAGCTGATCGAGACGCAATGTTATCGTTGTCACGTTACGAATCGGTATTTAATAATGCGAGGGAAGGAATGTACAAAATGTCGCTTTCCGGCAAGGTGATTAGCGCTAACCCTGCGACGATAAAGATGTTTGGTTTTGACAGTTTTTGGCAACTACATCGGAGTGGGACAGGTTTCGCTTCTCATCTTTTTGGAGATCCGAATAGCCAATTCGGGGAGATGTTGAAGTGTGGCGTTTCTGCTAATGATCTGTGTTTTATCAGGCGTGACGGAATGAAAGTGTGGGCCCATCACAGCGCAAGGCTCATCCTTGGAAAGAAGGGGGGAGTCAGTCATATTGAAGGTACGATCCTGAATGTCACCCAGTTAAAGTTAAAAGAGATCGCCATAAAGGAGCAAGTGCGAGAGCACACTGAAAAAGTCATCGCAGAAGCATCGACAAGCGCTAAAAGTGAATTTCTATCCAATATGAGTCATGAGATTAGAACACCATTAACCGCAATTATTGGTTTTAGCGAATCGTTAAAGGAGGTGGGCCTCTCTAAATCGGATAAGAAAAATGCCACTGAACTGGTGGTAGATAATAGTCATATATTACTTCAACTTATTAACGATATTTTGGACTTCTCAAAGATAGAAGCTAATAAGCTCGATATAGAGGAACTTTCTGTCAATGTTGCGGAAGTAGTGAGGGGGGTTAAGGAAACTTCAATTACTAGAGCTGTAGAAAAGAGACTTCGCTTTGACGTGGTTTATCGCTATCCCATACCGTCTGTGGTATTGGGTGATCCAACGCGTATTTCACAGGTTTTGATTAACTTATGTGACAATGCAATTAAATTCACAGAGAAAGGAGGCGTCCTATTGGTGGTTTCCTGGAATGAAGAGTGCAATAAACTTCAATTTGAAATCATTGATAGTGGACGGGGAATGGTCAGTGTAGACCCGCAGAAGTTATTTCAGGTATTTGATCAGGCAGACACATCATCTACTCGAGCTCATGGCGGTTCGGGGCTTGGTCTTGCGATATCGCAAAAGCTTGCGGTGATTATGAATGGCAATATTGATGTATTGAGTGAACCAAACAAGGGGAGCGTATTTACGTTTACTGTTGGGGTTCGATTGCCGAAAAATATGACGTGGATAAGACGTGGCGATTATTCTGTATCAAAAAAGACAAAGAAACCGGCAGTGGTGTCTCAGCTTTCTGGGACAGTGCTGCTAGCAGAGGACAATATCGTTAATCAAAAGCTGATTGAACGAGTGTTAAGAAAGGCCGGGGTTGATGTGGTCGTTGTATTTGACGGTGTTGAGGCGTGTGATTCATGTGATATGGCTCTACCTGATTTTATACTAATGGACATCAATATGCCCAAAAGAGATGGGTTGACTGCCACCCGATATCTTAGAGACAAGGGATACACCGTACCAATATACGCATTAACAGCGGAAACGAGCAAAGAGGAAATAAATAAAGCAATAGATGCAGGATGCGATGGCTTACTAAGCAAGCCGCTAAATCGAAAACTTTTGTTTAATGCCATGGCGGAATGTTTGCCGGCAAAATAGCTGGATGTTGGACTGCGTTATCAAGCATTACGATGATTGTGCAGCAATCTCTAGCTCTTTGGAAACATAATGGCCAATGATGTTAGCCAGGCCGTCAGCCAATTCATCAAAGGTGATGGGTGGGGCCGGGTCGGAGAGTAAATTAACAATGGAGAAGATACCACCGTATATAAAGGTGTAACTGGCGGCAGGGATATTGCGAACCTTAACCCCCTCAGGGTGATTCATCACATAAGCCATCAGCAATTCACGTAGTGCCTTTTCAATCGGTTCAATATAATGGCGTAAATCAAAGCTATTGGTTTGGCGAATGATCTTTAGGTAGCGCTCGTCGTTCTTACATAGAAATTCTTTTAACTTGCTTAATAGTTCTCGAATCACCTCATCTGAGTTCTTCTTACTCAGAATCGGTGTGTTGCTCATGATCATGCTCACAACTTCTTTCACAAACCGTTGATTCATTGCTTCAAAGATCATTTCCTTGTCGGTGAAATATTCATAGAGAGAACCCACTCCCACACCCGCGGTATCGGCAATATGTCGCGTTGTGGTATCCGAACTACCTCGCTTAGCAACGCAGATAAAGGAGGCATCAATGATTGCGTCAACCGTTGTTTTTGCCCTTTGCTGCTTAGGGGTTCGTACCATTGCCTTTGTCCTTTCACGTGGATGGTCAGTATCTATAATCCGAATTGAATCCGAACAATCATTCGGATTATTCTGGATGTTATAGAGATAGATAGCAAACCGGGTAATCGTAACGTCCTTAATGGATAAGTACACAACGAGGTTAGTCATGTTGGTAAAAAAGAAGTCCTGGGGTGCTAGGGCAGTAGTCACCGGTGCTGGAGGTGGTATTGGTCGGGCGTTTGCGTTAGAGATACAGCGCCGTGGGGGGCGTGTGGTTTGTTCTGATATTGATATGGGGCGGGCCGAGAAAACGGTAGAGCTTATCTGTCAGGCGGGCGGGAGTGCCTTAGCTGTTGTGTGTGATGTGGCTGATTTGGAGGCTGTTGAGCGGTTAGCCGAAGAAGCCGAGCAATGGTTTGGACAACCTACCAACCTGATTATCAATAATGCGGGGGTAGGAGCTGGTGGTAAACCCATTGGCGAAATTCCAATGGAAGATTGGCAATGGATTATGGGTATTAATTTGTGGGGTGTTATCCATGGTTGTCATGTTTTTGTTCCAAAATTAAGGGAGCTGGGCGAGGGCGGGGTGATCAATGTTGCATCGGCAGCCAGCTTTGGTGCGGCCCCGATGATGGCTGCATATAACACCACCAAGGCTGGCGTGCTTGCGCTGTCAGAAACGTTACGTGCCGAGGTGGCTGATACCGACATCACGGTAACAGTGCTTTGCCCCACGTTTGTGAAAACCGACATTATCGAAAACTCAAGAATACCCGGTGGGAAAAGTGTACAGAATGCGAAAAAACTAATGGCTAAAATTGGTTTTAGCCCTGAGGACGTTGCTAGAAAGACCCTAAATGAATTTGATGCTGGCGCCATTCATGTGTTGCCTCAACTTGATGCAAAAGTTACGTGGTTTATGAAACGCATGGCTCCCGGCTTATTTACTCGTGGCATGGGTGTCGTCGGTCGTTTCATAACGGATTAAAAAGAGTAGATATGAGAAAGAGAAGAGATTGGGAAGAGAAGGGTTTAGATGTGGAGCGATTATGAAATTACGAAACCTATTCAAGCGGTCAAAGAAAGGTCAGAGTGATAATACGGAGATTCCTATCCGTCATGTCCAGTTCAATTTTGATGAAGCGACAATGTCGAAGTATTGTTGGGATGATAATGCATTTTCATCGGCTTTTTTACTGAGCTTTTCAGCTTTTATTCCACATGGCGAGCATTTTGTGATTGATACAATAAGAGCCTGTCGGGAAGACATTAAGGATCCTGCCTTAAAGGCTAGAGTTGCGGGGCTGATTGGGCAAGAGGCTATGCATTCAAAAGCGCATGAGGAGTTTAATGCGGTATATCAAGAGAAAGGGATTGATCTTAGGCGTATTGATCAACTAGGCGAATGGTTTTTTAAACGTCATCTTCCCACTATTCTACCGCGCTCTGGGCAGTTAGCTGTGGCCTGTGCGATAGAACATTTTACCGCGTTAATGGCGCAGCGTTCTTTTTCTGAGTTAGCACTAATGGATAAGTTGGATGTTGGTGCTAAGGAGTTTTTAACGTGGCATTTGGTCGAAGAGATGGAACATAAATCCGTTGCTTTTGATGTTTACCAAGAGTTAGTCGGTAGCTATTGGATTCGAGCAGTAGCAATGCAATTAATTCCCATCTATACCAGCAGCATATTTGCCTACAGCGTGCAGTCTATTCTACGTACCCCTGGTTATCGACAAAGTCTTCCTAAGATGGTCGGTGGGTTTCGTTTTTGGTTTGGATTAAAGGGCTATTTTTCCAAAATGCAGCCGGGGATTCTGCGCTACTTTCACGTTGATTATCACCCCAGTCAGCTGGAAACCGATGCTGCGCTGCATGAATGGCAGCATCGATTGTTTAGTCCTGGCGGGATGTTGGAAGGTATTGTTATTAAAACCCTTGTTTCAAAAGAAAATCAACAAGAAGCTCCAAAAGGTAATTTACAAGAAGTGTCTCAGCCTAAATGTAGGAGTCAAATATGAGCGTGCAAGGAAATGATTACCAAGTTGTCATTGTCGGCTGTGGATTATCAGGCATTGCGGCTGCAGTGAAATTAAAAAATAGCGGTATTACCAATTTTACTATTTTAGAAAAAGGCGACAGGGTTGGCGGTACGTGGCGAGACAATACTTATCCCGGATGTGGATGTGATGTGCCTTCAAATCTTTATTCCTATTCGTTTTCTCCCAACGCCAATTGGAATCATACGTACGCCGCCCAGCCAGAGATTTTGGCCTATATAGAGCGTACGGTTAATGAAATGAATCTGCTTCCCTATATAAACATGCAAACAGAACTGTTAGAAACGGGTTGGAATAAAACGAAGCGACGATGGATAGTTGAAACCAACAAAGGCACCGTATCGTCTAAGTTCATTATCTTTGCCGCTGGACCGATAACAGAACCGTCTATTCCCGAATTGCCTGGCGCCGAATCCTTTACGGGGGAATGCTTTCATTCTGCCCGGTGGAATCATGACTATGATCTGAAAGGTAAAAATGTCGCTGTTGTTGGTACGGGCGCATCAGCGATACAGTTTATTCCAGAGATTCAACGTCAAGTGAAGAACCTTTATGTTTTTCAACGTACAGCTCCTTGGATATTCCCAAAGCCAAACAGGAAAATATCCATTGCCGAAAAATGGTTGAATAAACGGACACCAGTGTTGCAGAATATGGAACGTCTATCGGTGGAGAAAATTATGCTGGTGGTGAATTATGGTTTGCTACATCCGTGGTTAATGAGA
Organism: uncultured Gammaproteobacteria bacterium; assembly: GCA_913063125.1. GTDB lineage: Bacteria > Pseudomonadota > Gammaproteobacteria > Pseudomonadales > Ketobacteraceae > 42-54-T18. Next base: position 8,838 of record CAJXZM010000109.1, read on the forward strand.
GCAATTGAGCCCGCCGCTAAAGCGATGCTTCGTCGTAGCATTCCGAATAAAAAATTAAGAAAAAATGTGACGCCTGATTTTACCATAGGGTGTAAACGCGTACTTTTCTCAAGCCACTATTACCCTGCGTTACGAAAGAAAAATGTTGAATTGCTGCCTGATGCGGTGAAAATGCTAGATAAATCTGTGATTGTCTCTGCCACCGGTGAGCGAAGGGAGGTAGATGCCGTTATTTTTGGTACGGGTTTTGATGTAACTCATCCTCCAATCGCAACCCGCATTCGAACGGGAGAAGGCGGGTTGTTATCGGATAACTGGTGGGATGACGGGCCTGAAGCCTATCTGGGAACAACGTTTCATGATCTGCCGAACGCTTTTTTTATGGTTGGCCCAAATATACTGGTATATTCTTCGTTTATTGGAATCGCTGAGTGGCAAACTAACTATATTGTTGATGCAATAAAGACGGCAGAGAAAGACAATATAGAGGTTATTAATTTACCGGTATCAATTGCCAAAACGTACAATAGAACAGTGCAAAATGAATTGCAGGGTACTGTATGGACGAGTGGCAATTGCGTGAGTTATTACCTAGACGGCAATGGGAAAAATTTCGCTTCTTGGCCTTGGACTATTCCCGAGTTAAAAGAAAAGCTGAGCCGTTTTGACGTGGAGAACTATGAGCTCACCTATGGTTGAGCTGATTTAGGCATATGCGTCTTCTAGTATTTGGCGGCTGATATCAAGGGTCAGGTCACCCGTTTCAGACAAACCTGTCATCCCGTGCTTTTCCAATGCACTAACAATGTCATCAATTTGTTCATGCGCTACGTCATATTCTGATAAACGCGTTTTTACGCCTAGAGACTCGAAGAATTCCCGCGTTTTAGCAATTGCAGTGTCAATACGCTCATCGTCATTGCCTTCACGAATGTCCCAGACTTGTTCGGCGTATTGCAATAGTTTTGCGTGTTTTTTATCTTTGCGTAATTTCCATACTGATGGCTGGATAATTGCCAAGCTTTGGGCATGATCAATACCAAACAAGGCTGTTAATTCGTGGCCAATCATATGAGTGGTCCAATCCTGGGGTACGCCAGCGCCAATAAATCCGTTTAATGCCCAAGTTGCACACCAAATGAGTGACGAACGTGCGTCATAATTCTCTGGTTCTTCAAGAGTCACTGGGCCAACGTCAATCAGCGTTTTTAATAAGCCTTCTGCCGTGCGATCTTGTACTGGCGTATTGGCTGGGAACGTCACGTATTGCTCAAGGATATGAACAAACGCATCGACCACGCCGTTTGCCACCTGCGTTTTTGGCAGTGTAAAGGTCAAGCTTGGATCAAGGATTGAGAATATTGGGTAATTCAGGTCGCTCATTACTGGAAACTTCCCGCCTTTATAAGAAACTACCGCACCCTTGTTCATCTCAGATCCGGTTGCCGGTAGTGTTGCTACCGTGCCCAGCGGAATTGATGTGCTGATGGGCAGTGGTCCGAATCCGTGAGTGAGCAGGTTGGCTTCGTTTCCGTCATACGGTGCTGCGGCGGCAATAAATTTAGTACCGTCCATTACCGAGCCTCCACCAACAGCGAGCAGAAAGTCGATATTTTCGGTTCGAACAATCTCAACCGCTTTCATCAACGTATCGAACTGTGGATTTGGCTCAATGCCGCCAAACGTCAACACGTTGCGATCACCCAGATTACTGAGCACTTTATCCAATGTGCCAAAGCGTTTAACGCTACCGCCGCCGAACAGCACCAGCACCTTGGCGTTTTGTGGTACTAGGTTGTTTAGCTCGGCTAGGCGATCCTGACCAAACACGATGTGTGTTGGGTTGTGATAATCAAAATTCTGCATGAGGTTACCTCTCGTGTGTATTGTTGTGATGTGTACAGATTAATGATTTGGTGGGGGATTAGAATGGGCTAAACTGGCAATATCATGCCTAAAACTCTCGCTTGTCTCTTAATGTGGAGACGAGCTGTCTAGCAGTAGGTATACTAAAGCCATCGAAATATGAAGGAAATAAGGCGGAAACACCAATGAACTCCCTGATCGAAAACCTGGATGAGCTAGCACAGCAAGAAGGCTATAACCGAACTGATCTAGATGGCGTAGGGGTTTTTAAGGCCAGCGAGACATCCTCTAGAGCGCCAATGTGTTACGGCCAGGGCATTATTATTATTGCTCAAGGGAGTAAGCGCGTATATTTGGATCAGCAAGCCTACGATTACAACCCGGATAACTACCTGGTGTTAGCGCTGCCTTTGCCAGCGGAATGTGAAACGGTGGTAGAGCCGGGCAAACCACTACTCGCGTTATTAATCGATATTGATATGAGTCAACTTAACGAGCTAGTGCGCCTTTTTGATGAGCATTGCCAAGGCAACTGTCGTGGTAAGCAAGCAGAGAACAAGGGTCTTTTCGTTAGCCAATGCAACGAGGAGTTGTCTTGTGTTGTGGAGCGATTGGCCCAGTGCTTACGTTCACCATTACAGGCGGCCATTCTAGGAAAAGGGTTATTAAGGGAAATTCTTTTCCATGTATTAAAAGGCTCCCAGGCAGCCCCTTTGTTTTCATTGGTGTCTCATAATACACACTTAGCCAGGCTGGAGCGGGCACTAAAATATTTACATGAAAATTATGCCGAAAGCCTTGATATTGATCAGCTAGCGGGAATTGCGAGCATGAGTCCGTCCACGTTTCACCGAAACTTTCGTCAAGTCACCGCCTCGTCACCTATTCAGTACGTTAAAAAGCTGCGCCTTAATCGGGCGCGGGAACTGTTAATGGATAAAGGAATAAAAGTGAAGCAGGCTGCGGCGAAAGTAGGGTATGAAAGCCCGACACAGTTTAGCCGGGAATTTAAACGATACTTTGGACAAAGCCCTCAGGAAGTGTCTATGGACAGGTCAAGCCTCAACATAGGCCTATAGTGCTAAGCTTCTGCCGCTTCTTTTTCCAGTTTCATAGTGGCAAAGAGTTCTTTGTAATATGGCATACTCATTTCCATACCGAGTTTTGAGTCATATTCAGGATCATAACCAAGTTCTGTTCGAGCTTTATTCACGCTAAAGTAATTATCAACAGATACGCGCTCAACCTCTGATGGTGCTAACGGTGGTGAAGGCAGGTTAAATTTGAAGTGCATAAACTCCCAGGCTTCTAAAGACCGCATAACGATTTTCCCTGGCACTGTCAGCCGTGGCATCTTAACCCCGATGGCCTCAAACACAGGCTTAGAAAATACAAATGCATTTATAGGTTCATCATCATTAATAAAGTACGCTTGGCCCGGAGCGGTACCGCCTTCAACCAAGTGCTCCGCTGCTTTAATTTGCCCCTGAATCAGGTTGTGCACAAAAGAGTTATCCAGTTTCTCAAACCCAAACCCAACCTTGCTGTGCATACGACCAGCAAGAATTTGTTCAAATATTTTTTTGAACATCGTTTGGTCGCCTGGTCCCCAAATGCTGCTTGGGCGAATCGCACAGGTCAGCATACGATCCACTCCGTTTTGCTCTAAAACCCATTGCTCTGCAACCACTTTGGTTTCAGTATATAGATCACGCCGTCTTTCAGTGTAAGGCTCCGTTTCATCTGCCCCACGTAAGGGTTTACCCGCAAGCACTACCGAATTACTTGAGGTATACACAAAACGCTTAACCCCCAAAGCCCTTGCCAGAATTACCAGCTGCTTAGTCGCTTCAACATTTATACTGTAAGAAAAATCACGGTATTCTTTGGTTGCGGCTGGGCCACCTTTCATTTCAATGACCGCAGCCGTATGAAAAATAGTATCTATCCCCTTAACTGCTTTTCTAATAAGCACAGCATCTCGGATATCCCCCTTCAGCACCTTAAGGTTTTTGTGTTTAATTGGGCTCTCAACAAGGTCCAAACTCCGGACTTTACAGCCTCTATCCAATAGGGTTTTAACGAAATTTTGCCCTACAAAACCAGCGCCACCGGTGACCAATACATGCCCTAATTCACCTGTTTTTGTTATGTCGGTCTGAGACATTTTTTAATCCTCTTGTTATTTTATTCTTGTGAAAGAAGTTTCGTGGCAGCAATTCTTGGTAATTATTCTTGATACTCATTCGTAATAAAAGGTCAGGCGATGTATCTTTTTGCTATTGCGATCAAATTCAAAAATAGCGACGCCTTGCTTGTTATCACTTTTACTCTCAGCATCAGTTTTGTAGGTGACAGACGTCGTCACAGTAGTGCCGGCTAACAACAACTTTGAAAAGGATAGCGTGCCACACATGTTTGTAAATATTTCTGAAGGAGTTGTCTTAATTTCACCGTAGGGTATGTGTATAACTGCATCATTACAAAATAAGCGACTTAATGACGATTGATTCTTGTCGTTAAAGGCTTGTAGAAATTTCTCTACGGTTTCTTTTCCTTGGTTTCCAAATTTCCCAAGCTTACCAAGTCCGGACGTCAATCCTATTGCGCCAGATAAACCTTGATGTTTCATCATGCGAGCAGACATAGAGGTAAGAATAGGTAATGCAGTTAGCCCTTCAGACATTAATAGGCTCATCATTGGCATTAATTCCCAATGGGCGGCTAAACGGCGAATTTTTAGCTGCTCTTTTTCTTCAACTAATTCATACAGTAAATGCATCGGCACAGATATTGGCAGACCTTGCATGTCGATGTTAACCGTTAGATCCCGTACCACGTGGTTCTTGCACACTATGTCGTTCTTGATATCAAATACGATAGTGTTTGGGGCAATAAACGTCTCGTAAAAACGCGCTAGATTTGCGTTACCGCTTTTGCTGCTCTTTTTGTCGTATAGGCCTGTGACATGGGGTTTGGATCCGACGGGATCCTCAACGATGGCATACTCGCTAAATATATTTAGCCATTTCTCTTTGTCATGGATCGCGACAGAATCTGGTGATTTATTGATATGGGCTATCTTCTCTTCTCTAGAAAATATCATGCTTTCAACGCCCTCAGGTTTTATTAAACAAACGTCAGTGGGTATACATAGTATACCTGGAATCTGTTTGTCGCAATATTGAGAGACTTTTAATGTTAGAACGAAGTCTGCTAGTTCAATAGGTCGGTTGTTTTTTTAACTTCATATTTAAAACACATTTGGTGCACATTCTTCACTTACGATAAGTGTTCAAACTAAAAAAACAACTATCGGTCAGAGAAACCCTTATGAACTTCAAGAAAATACTTATACCGCCGCTATTGGTTTTACCCTTGATCTTAACGGGTTGTGGCAGCAGCAGTAGTGACAGCACTGAGACCACTGAAGAGACTGTTGCAGACACAAGTACGGATGCTTCAACCGATACGAGTACTGACACAACAACCGATACGAGTACTGACGCCACTACCGACAGCAGCGTCTGGATTATTAACACCACAGATGAAGTGTCTGAGAATTTGTATGAAAGCGGCACTAACCAGGGCTCACGTGTAAATGTGCAAAGTGTCGAGACCGAAACTGTAGAGGACCTTGAATATTCAGTGGTTTCCGCCACCGGTATTGCTAATTATCAAGTCACCCTTAGCCAGGACGAAATTGACACCTTAAATGCGCGTCCTAAAGCGGCCACGGACTTTTTATCTGGCGCCACCACTGCCGAAGCCGATGTGGCTTTTGAATTTGGTGAAGACATTGGTTTTAACAGTAACAACGACTGTGAAACCACAGGCGGTGCAGGTTACTGGCCACCTGGACCGGTTTGCCCTGAGAACTTGTCTCGTACGGGTTATTTTCCGAATAGCCCAGAACCCGCCACAGATGATGTGGAAAGCGGTCTGGGTGCCATGGGATACTGGGTAAACGGAACCTCTGTTTACCAGTGGGGTGACGGACAAAGTTATAACAATGAAGGGGTCTGGCAAACGCTGGCTCCTGTGGCTGAAGTATACGATGTCGATGTTTGTGGTGGTCATGCCGCTAATGGAGATTATCATCATCACTTTAGCTCGGATTGTTTGGGGAAAATGGTTAACGACGAAGGCACTGATCATTCACCTATATATGGATATGCCGCTGACGGTTATGCCATTTATGGCCCTTGGTATAGCAATGGCGTGCTGGCCAAAAGCAGCTGGGCAATGCGTGATTATGATGATGCCAGTTCCACTACTGGTTGCGGTACCGTGGGCGTACGAGATTGTGTATTAGTCGATGAGTTTGATGTGGCCGCAGGGGTCGTTGCATCCGCCGATGGCCCTACTACCACAGATGAGTACCGCTCTCTCTCAGGTAACATCTTCATCGCCAGCACAGGCTTCTTTTATGAAGACTTCTATTGGGATTCAGCTCTAACTAGTTTAGCTAGCGAGTATCTTGATCAATTCAACGGCCACGATAGTGGTGACGATTTAGGTTATCACTACCATGTGACTATTACTCAAAATGATGATGGCGTACAAACTCCAGCCTTCCCTTACACTATAGGGCCACGTTTTTACGGCAAACTTCAGGATAACAGCATTGTTTCAAATATGGCTACTGTTGGCGGAGCACCTGATGGTGGCGTACCCGGTGGTGGAGAGCTCCCTGATCTACCTCTATGTGAAGCCGACCAGGAACCTGAAATAGGTGTTTGTATCCCAGTAATATAATCGATAGCTATCTCTGTTGGCTGTGTGCAACACATTGTACACAGCCAACCTATTCATCAATTGCTCAATTACTTAGCAATAATAATGCGGGTAGGATCCATGAAGTTAACGCACACTTTCAAAATAAGTAGTTTGGTTTTTGGCATGATTTTTTTGCCGTCTCTGGTCTACGCTAAAATGGACATGCCTGAAGGCATGCAGCATAACCATTCACCAAAAAAATTGCCCCATACCGCCTTAACACCTCAGTTAAAAATTTCCATTAATGAGGATGCTATGTCTGGGTTTAACCTGCACCTGCAAATCAATAATTTTCAACTAGAATCTCCTAGACAAGAAGGTAATCCCCCTAACAATATAGTTGAGGGGCATGGTCACTTGTATATTAATGGTACAAAAATACAGAGAGTGTACGGGAAGGATGTACATATTCCAGGTAAGCATATTAATGAAGGGGTTAATCAAATTAGCGTCACCTTAAACGGTCACGACCACAGTGCATGGAGTAAAGATGGCAAAGAAATTATTTCTACTATTTTTATAAACACGCATAAAAAACACATAGTATCTCATCAGTTTTCAACGTTCCCCATCTTAGTTACCAACCCATAACATGCTTTGACTAATCGATGGCCAATTGTTTCCACCCCTGGACATTTAGTGGGCCTTTCCTTCGAATCATCATGTTTCGAATGGAGGCACCTACGGGGTTAGCCATCATCTTCATTTTCTTGATGGGATCGTCCGACGTTTTGACGACCCATTCAACCCGTGGAGCACGAATTTTTTGATACCCAAGAATGGCTGTATCCATGTCATGTTTATGGCATTGCTCAGCAAAACAAAGCGCATCTTCGAAGGCGGAAGCAGCTCCTTGTTGCAGAAGGGGAGAGCAAGCACTGCCAGCATCACCCACAAAAACGATGCGGCCCTTAGCGTAACAAGGATTGCGAACCGATCGTAACCGACTGCAAATGACGGGTTGATCTCCAAGGCGGTCTAGGATGCTGCTTACCTTTCCACCGAAATCGCCAAACAGGTTGCGTAAATGCGCTTGAGGGGATCCATTTTTGAATTTTTCAGTGTCATCATAAACATGGGCGTAGCAATAGAGAGAATTAGTGTCAATTGGATAGGTTAAAAATAGCTCTGTTTGAGCTAGCATGTAGGTCGGTTGTAATCCATGATTTGGGGACTCTATTACGAAGCGCCAGTTGGATATATTGTGATCTAACAGGCTGTTTTCATTTGGAAAGCACTGGTCGCGCAACGTTGAATGAATACCTTCGGCGGAAACCACGGCATCGTATTGTCCGCTTAGTGTTGCGTTTGAACAGGTGATGTCGACTCCTTCATCATTGGAATGGGCGCTTTGAATCGTTGTGCCAAAATGAATGTGTGATTCGATACCATCTAATAGAATTTGATGGAGCTTACTTCTTCTCATAGCAACGAATTTGTCTTGGTTTAGAGGCGCTTCAAGTAGGCTTGCACGACTAATTATTCGGCCGTTTTTCTTCGCGTAAATGATTTCGTTAACTTGATGAGCAGATTCCAATATCTTTTCGGCTAAACCCATTTTTCGAAGGGCCTGCAGTGCATTAAACGGTAAAGCAATACCTGAACTGCTAGGGTTCGATTGATTGTTCTTTTCGATTATAACGTGTTCAATTCCGAGTTGTTGCAAACAACGTGCTAAGGCTAGTCCTGCTATACCTGCACCCGAAATAAGTATACGATGAGATTTCAAAAAATCGACTCCATGAATGATTTTGGTGATATGTGAGGCGTTGGAAATGCTTAAGGATATTGTATGCTTGAGATTTTATAGGATACACTGTTAGCTCTCTTAGGCCCATATACTAAATATGAATAAACTAAAAATAGTCATATTGTTGCTTTCTATTTCATTGGGCGCTGAAGCTCTTGCAATAAATATAAGTGGCCACGAAACGTGGAGATCTCAAGTGGGAGCTACGTATTTGGATGAATGGCGCTTGATATGCACGCAGGGAAACGAAAGGGGAAAATAGTTAGAATTATCGTTCTATTCATAATGCCCCTGATAAATACCGTATAACATTTGTGCAAACTTTTCTTCTCCGTATCTCTTCGCATAAGGGTAAAGGCTCTTTGATATTAAGTAGACTAGGGTTTTCTCTTCTCGGATTTTGTACAAATCGACAATCCAATTCCAGCAAGCTTCTTGGATAATATGATAGGCTTGGGATTTTGTGTGTTCGTCGGTACCTAATTGTTTTAAAAGTTGTGCGACAGATAACCACTCTTCGAGTTCATGTGGGGCTGCCATTGGATTTTCGACATGCTGTCTGTTGTTGATGGATCGGGCAATAATTTGTAATCGTTTTATTTGCCCTTCTCTGATTTGATAGTTGGCGGTGTTTTCAAAATTGAGATCAGTATCTCTGATGGATTGCTGATCTTCAATTGAGTTCAATATATCCTTGTAAGCACCTTCTGTGTCGAAGCAGCCGAGTGATTCTATTCTTTTCTGTGTCGTAGAATGAAATGCTTCACTATCAAGTAAGAGTTTCCATTGTCTATCCAGTACTTGGTAGTTAAATTCTTCTTGATTGTCTGCCCACCACTCAGCTTGCACAATAGCGTTTAATGTTGCGTGTGTTTTATTTTTCAGACTAGGAGGGAGGGCTACCTGCTGTAACTTGGGTAGGTGCGTTCCCCAGCGAGGGGCGCCTGCTAGTATGTAGTCTACCCATATATATGGCGTCTTTTTTTTCTCAATGTGCTTACAGTGATGATTGCTAAGCCACTTTACTAGAGGGTTGTATCCGAGGGGAGCCCATTGCTTTAGAGTAGGATGTATAACTTTCCAGTCATTGGTTGCTAGGTCCTTTGCAAGCATCACGCGAGATGCATAACGGGCGATGTCGCCTGGCAGACGATTAGGGTTGATGTACCGAAGGTGCTTTAATAAATTATAAATGTCTGCGTCATCGGCTATTTCTTGTTTTAGCAAAACATGCATTACGATAGAGCCAGACCCCAACGGCTCTCTGGAGTGCCATAGCTTTTTCTCTAACCAGTTGATGTGGTTTGCATGGGCTTCGCCCGAGTGGTTATTAGAGGCAAGCCACCCGAAAAAGATAGCACCGCCTAATGTATCTTTATGGTGGCGAAATAATGCTATTTTTCCTAGGTAATAGCTTACATTTACTAGACCTAGGTGGATGCTGAATTTCGCAAATACGGATGGAAAGTAAAAAACCGCTATAGGAATCAGAACAAGAGTGCTATAGCCCGCGTCCTCAATGTTAAGTGACATTATTGTTAGAGCAACACTAAATCCCAGCATAACAATTAAGAATATCCTCAAGGGGGTGCTGATGGGTTTTTGTGTGCTGCCACTATTGCCGATTAGTGCATTGACGAGGCGTATGGTAATACGGATAGCCGCTTTAACGAGGAGTATGATCAAATAGATTAGCAAGATGCCAAAAAATACGCTCATTTCATAACACCTAACAGTTGTTTCCAGTCTAGATCTGGCGTTTCAATCGCAGAATCTTTTTCGGGCGTTGCTTGCTGAGGAGCAATGTACCAAATCTCTGCAAGCGCTCGCTTCTCTGGCGTTTGCAGTAGGTTTCTTGCCTCGCGTAGTGAGAACTCATCTCTTGTTTGGTCTCCTTTTGGCGTCGGGTAAACCTCTGCCCCCGGTATCTCCATTGTTATCTCTGCTAAAATTCGATTAAACGCTTTCTCGATATCTTTATTGGATGCCACAGGAGTGAGCTGTAGTATCCAAAATGGCCACGCGAGCATCGTGGGGTGACTGTTAGTGGATGCCGGATTCATGATTGAACTCTCTGCTTACTCTGTCTTCGGGTAAAATCGAATGTAGTTGATTCACTATTGAGGAGAGACCTGCCTTATTATTTGATGCGATAAGTTTTCTACCTTCATCAGCTAATCGGTTAGCTTCTTTTAGGTTCTTTGCTTCATGTAT
>CAJXZM010000110.1 GCA_913063125.1 uncultured Gammaproteobacteria bacterium
TTTACTGAGATCACAGAAGTGATAGATGACGTGCTTCAGGCTTCTGAGTGGATATTGCCGGATAGTATTGATATTGTCTTAGCAGTAGATGAAGATGCTAGGCGACGTGCACATGAGTGCTTGAACAGGCTTTAAGAGGATTAATGATATATGGGCTATTTGCAATACGCAGCGGCATTTATTGGCGCGCTTGGACTTCTAATTGCGGTACATGAATACGGACATTTCTGGGTGGCTCGACGCTGCGGAGTTAAGGTTCTTAAGTTCTCCATTGGTTTTGGTAAGTCTATTGCAACTTGGACTGATAAGCACGGTACTGAGTTTGCGATTTCAATCATCCCATTTGGCGGATATGTCAAAATGGTGGGTGAGCCTGGTGTTGATGAAGAGGCGATAGATCCTGCCGAATCTTTTGCCCATAAAGCAGTTTGGCAGCGTATTGCTATTGTTGCTGCGGGGCCGGTTGTTAATTTGGTGTTTGCTGTATTGCTGTATTGGTTAATTTTTATTATTGGCATTACTCGTGTTGCCCCGGTTGTTGGAGATATTGTTCCTGGTGGTTTAGCAGAGCAGGTAGGCATTCAATCTCAATCTGAGATTGTTTCTGTTGATGGTCGTGAGACGGTAAGTTGGTCAAATGTGAACTTTGCGCTGGTGTCGCGACTTGGTGATGACGGACTGATTGCGATTGAAACTAAGCGAGCAGGTGATGGTTTGCTGCAGAAATACAGCGTTCCGGTTAGTCAGTGGATGATAGGGCTGGAAAAGGAGGGGCCATTAGCCGCGTTAGGTGTAGAAGGTTACCGTCCCGAATTACCCATTGTTATTGGCGAGGTTGTTGAGGGTAAAGCTGGCGCAAGGGCTGGGCTTATCGTTGGAGATCAAATTATAGAGTCTGAAGGGGAAGTATTATCTCATTGGATTGATTGGGCGAAAATGATTCAAAAGCACCCAGGCAAAGCGATGAGTTTGGTTGTGAAGCGTGATGGTCAGTTGGTAAACGTTACTGTAACACCGGACGTGATAACAGAAGGTGGGCGACCTCCTTTTGGACGATTAGGAATAAAAGCAGACCCTGTTTCTGTCACGTTGCCTGAGGGGATGATTCGCCATTTACAATACACACCTATTGATGCATTGGGGCGGGCTTTGCAAAAGACACAGGATTTTATCAGCTTAACGTTGACAGCAATGGGTAAAATGATCAAAGGTCAAATCTCGTTAGATAACCTTAGTGGGCCTATTACCATTGCAAAAGTTGCAGGGGATACTGCGAGCTATGGTCTTGAACCATTTTTAAGTTTTGTTGCCTATTTAAGTATTAGCTTAGGAGTGTTAAATTTACTGCCTGTTCCAATGCTGGATGGTGGTCATTTAATGTTCTATTTGGTTGAATTAGTAAAGGGCAGTCCAGTACCAGAGACATTGCAAGATATCGGTAATCGTATTGGTTTAACAATGTTGCTGGCGTTTATGGGCGTTGCCTTTTACAACGATATTGTGGGCTTGTAAATCGTCGGCCTGTAAAGCCAAGGTAACGAGACGCATTAGAAATGTGTTGTTGACATACCTTTAAATAATAAAAATCTATTGCATAAGCATTTGAGATACCATTTTTTAATGAATAAATTATCTATTGGGTTAATTGCCCTGCTGTTGATTGTTGCTAACTCTGTTCGAGCAGATTCATTTGTCGTTAAAGACATTCGCATAGAAGGTTTGCAAAGGCTTTCGCTGGGAGCAGTGTTTAATGTGCTGCCTATTGATGTGGGTGATGAGGTCTCGACTGACGTATTGGCTCGATCGGTTAGAGTCCTTTTTAAAACCGGGAATTTTCAAGATATCCAGGTAGCTCGAGATGACGACATTCTTGTTATCAGCGTTAGTGAGCGACCTTCAATTGTGGATATCGAAATCGATGGCAATAAATCTATAGAGACAGATAACTTGCTCGATGGGTTGTCTCAAGCTGGGTTAAGTGAAGGTAGTGTTTTTCAGCGTGCTACTCTTGATCGCATTAAGTTAGAGCTTGAACGGCAATACATATCACAGGGGCGTTATGCTGCAAGCGTAGTCCCTGAAGTGACGCCGTTACCCCGAAATCGCGTTTCTTTAAAAATCACGATTAAAGAAGGTGATGTAGCAACCATTAGCGGCATTGATATTGTTGGTAATCACTTATTTACGGATGAGGCGCTGATTGAACTGTTTGAATTAAAAGCAACGCACTTTACCTCCTTTTATAAAGGAGATGACAAGTATTCTAAAGAGCGGTTATCCGGTGATCTAGAATCATTAAAGTCATTTTATCTTGATCGTGGTTACGTGAATTTCAATATCGACTCTACTCAGGTGTCGGTTACACCGGATAAAACGGAAGTCTATATTGCGGTCAATGTCAATGAAGGTAAGTTATTCAAAGTCAGCGAAGTAAAGCTCTCTGGCGACCTTAAAGTAAAAGAAGAAGATTTGAAACGTCTTTTGTTAGTGGCGAAAGGGCAAACATTCTCTCGCCAGTTGGTTACCTTAACGAACGAGTTAATTACAAAACGTTTAGGTAATGAAGGTTATATGTTTGCCAATGTGAACGGTGTTCCAAAGGTGAATAATGAAGATACAACGGTATCTGTGACCTTTTATGTTGATCCAGGAAAGCGGGTGTATGTTCGTCGAATTAACTTTTTTGGTAATACAAAAACAAGAGATTCTGTACTGCGCCGTGAAATGCGGCAGATGGAAGGGTCATGGGCGAATGGTCGCCTTATTGAACGTTCAAAATCTCGCTTAGAGCGTTTGGGTTTTTTCAAAGGAGTGGCGATCGAAACACCTAAAGTGGCTGGTGAGACTGATCAAGTGGATGTTAACTATTCAGTGGAGGAGCAACCTTCGGGTTCGATTGGCGCTAGTTTAGGGTTTCAAGAAAGCAGTGGTTTTGTTTTTGGTGCTAATGTTAGTCAAAGCAACTTTTTAGGGACGGGTAATCGAGTATCGTTTGCAGTGAATAAAAGTGATACAAGAACGAGTTATAATTTTTCTTTTGTTGATCCTTATTACACCATAGACGGTGTGAGTCGGGGGTATTCCTTATATTTTCAGGAAACGGATATTGATGAAGACAATAACTTATCTTCTTGGGCGACAGATCGATTTGGTGGCAGCTTAACATTTGGTTATCCGATTAGTGAAACACAACGTTTAAACTTTGGCATTGGGTATGAAAATACCAAAGTCTACGCCAGTGCGCGCTCCTCTTTGGATGTACATGATTTTATTGGCTATGACTATGTTGAGAACAGTAACGGAGCATATACCCAGAATGAAAGCTTTGACACTGTATCGTTAACCGGTAGCTGGACAAGCAGCACACTTAATCGCGGCGTTTTTGCAACGAGAGGAGCATCTCAAAGCTTATCTGCTGAGATATCTGTACCTAGTAGTGAATTAGAGTTTTATAAGATTAAGTACAATGGTCAACTCTACGTCCCGCTAACACGAACCTGGGTATTACATTTTAATACTGATATAGGGTTCGGTGATGGTTATGGCGATGATACGCAATTACCATTTTATGAGAATTTCTATGCGGGTGGCTTTGGTTCAGTTCGTGGTTATGAGGACAGGACCCTGGGACCTTTGGAGCGACAATCAAGTGATGATTTTGGTGATGCTAACCCTTTTGGTGGAAATCTTTTAGTTGAGGGTAGCGTGGAATTGATATTTCCTATACCTTTCGTTAAAGATAAGCGTTCTGTTAGAACGTTATTTTACCTCGATGGCGGTAATGTCTTTGATACACATCGTGATGAGGAAGGGCTTGATGTTTCAGTCGATGAATTGCGGTACTCTGTAGGTGTCGGGCTTTCATGGATTACGGGTATTGGGCCGTTAACTTTCAGCCTATCAAAAACCATCAACGATAAAGAAATTGATGATACTAAGGCCTTCCAGTTCTCCTTGGGTAAGCCATTCTAAATTCTAAAAACCACATTAAGATAAGTGACGTTAAATAATGAAACTACATAAATTAATTTGTACATTAAGTTTGGTAATTGTCTCAACTTTTGCTTTTGCGGAAGGGGAGGTGGTTGTTGTGGATATGCGTGCAGCTATCATAAGTTCTGACAAAGGAACACTAGAGGCAGAAAAGTTGAAGTCGCAATTAGCGAAAGATGAGGCAAGCTTGGTAGGGTTACAAACAGAACTTAAAGCACTGAAAGAGCGAATGGATAAAGATTCTGCCATTATGAGTGCTGATGAAAGACGGAAAATTGAGCAAGAAGGCAATGACAAAATGGGTGACTTTCAGTTTCAACGTAAGAAACTTCAGAAAAAAGCCAAAGAAGCAGAGCAGGCGCTATTTCAAAAAATACTCCCTGACTTTGAAAGAGCCGTTAAAAGCGTGATGGAAGAGAAAAAATACGGTGTAATTCTTAGACGTGAAGCTGCATTGCTAGTGACTCCAGAGTTCGATATTACTGAGCAAGTTGTCACAAAAATGAATAAGTAAGAAACTTTTGTTAGTCGGGTGTAAATCCGACAAAAGAAACCACGGGTTCCCTGGCGTTTGCCAGGGAACCCGTGGCTTTTGTGGGGTATGAGAATGGAAAATTACAGTGATTTATCGGTAAAAAGCTGGACGTTAGCTGATTTGGCAAATGCGTTGGGTGCAGAATTAAAAGGAAGTCCTGACCAGGTAGTTACTGGTTTGGCAACACTTGAGAGCGCAACGCCAAATACACTCAGCTTTTTAGCCAATACGGCTTATGAGTCACTGCTGGTTTCAACAAAGGCGGGAGCGGTTATTGTTCATCAAAATCAAGCAGATCTATGCCCTGTTTCGGCGTTGATTATTGATGATCCATATTTAGCTTATGCTAAAGCGTCACATTTTTTTGATAATTCACCTCAAGTCCAAGCTAAGGTTCACCCGTTGGCAAGTGTGGATCTTAGCGCTGTTGTTAGTGGCACAGCATCAATTGGCGCCAATGCAGTGATAGAGTCGGGGGTGACGATCCATGACAATGTTATAATTGGCCCTGGGTGCGTGATTGGAGCAAACAGTGTAGTGGGAGCGCATTCCCGGTTACATGCTAATGTTACGTTGTATCATAGTGTTCAGGTTGGAGAGCATTGCACACTTCACAGTGGTGCTGTGATTGGGGGTGATGGTTTTGGTTTCGCGAACCATGAAGGAAAATGGCAAAAGATAGCACAGTTAGGGGGGGTGACCATTGGCAATTATGTTGACGTTGGTGTTAACACTACCATTGATCGTGGTGCTATAGAAGATACGCGTATCCATGATTATGTAATCTTAGATAATCAAATTCAAATTGCTCATAATGTAGAAATTGGAGAAGGTACGGCGATAGCAGGTTGTACTGGCATTGCAGGCAGCACAACAATAGGCAAGCATTGTACAATTGCTGGTGCCGTGGGTATTGCGGGCCACTTAAGGATTTGTGATGGTGTACATATCACGATGCGTTCAGCAATTACGAACTCAATTACGGAGCCGGGTTCATATTCGTCGGGAACTGCCATGTCTAAAACACAAGAGTGGCGAAAGAATGCGGTAAGATTTAGACAATTGGACAGTATCGTCAGGCGTATTCGAGCTATAGAGCGCCTTGGTAAAAAGTCATAAGCCCTGTATGGTTGCACCTTGTAACAAATGACTTTTTTTCATTGTGGCGTTGCTATGACATGCTTGCGACCTGATTTGACAGCTATACAAGCTGTATTGGGCCTACTGGCAGCAACACATACACAACATTAAACGTTTGAGAAAAGCAGTTATGATGGACATTAATGAAATTCGTTTTTACCTCCCCCACAGATACCCATTTTTATTTTTGGATCGGGTCACCGAGCTTGAAGTAGGGAAGTATATTTTAGCCACAAAGAATATAACTATTAATGAACCAATTTTTGATGGGCACTTTCCTGGCAACCCAATTTTTCCAGGTGTGTGTATAATAGAAGCTATGGCTCAGGCGTCTGGTGTGTTGGCATTAAAAACCATTGGTACTGGAGCAGAAGCAAACAAGGCCTATGTTATTGCAGGTGTTGATAAGGTGCGTTTCAAACGATCAGCGGTGCCCGGTGATCAACTTATTATTCGCTCAGAAGTGATGAGCAGGAAGCGTTCTATTTGGAAATTTAAAACAGAGGCACGGGTGGACGGTCTGTTAGTTGGCTCCGCAGAAATCCTCTGTGCTGAACGGGATTTAGACGATTGATACATCCACAAGCTATTGTTGATAAATCCGCGCAAATAGCGGAAGACGTAGAAATAGGGCCATGGAGTTATATTGGCCCAAACGTAACCATTGATTCAGGAACCGTTATATCACCTCATGTGGTGATTAATGGCCCAACTACCATTGGCAAAGATAATCGTATTTTTCAGTTCGCTTCGGTGGGTGAAGATTGTCAAGATAAGAAATACAATGGAGAGCCTACACGTCTAGAGATTGGTGATAATAACGTCATTAGAGAAAGTTGCACGATTCATCGGGGTACTATTCAAGATGAAAGTGTTACTAAAATAGGTAACGGCAATTTGCTGATGGCTTATGTGCATGTTGCCCATGACTGCGTTGTGGGTGATGATAATATTTTTGCTAACAATGCCACGTTGGCTGGTCACGTTAAAGTCGCCCACGGTGCTATTTTAGGTGGTTTTAGCGGTATACATCAGTTTTGCCAAGTGGGTGCTTATAGCATGGCAAGTATGGGCTCTATGGTTGTCAAAGATATGCCTGCTTTTGTTATGGTGAGTGGTGATACAGCAAGAGCACATGGCATGAACTTTGAGGGCATGAAGCGACGAGGTTATAGTAAGGAAACGATTGCAATACTAAGGAAAGCCTATAAAACCGTTTATCGACAGGGTCTTACGCTTAAAACTGCATTGGAGCAGTTAGAGTTGCTAGAAGAAAATGAAGAGCTGCAATTATTTGTCGATACTTTGAAGTCATCTAGTCGGGGTATTGTTCGCTAGTGAATTCAACCGTACCTTCACCTGTATCGAGTAAACGACCTATTCGTATTGCAATTGTTGTTGGGGAGATGTCTGGAGATCTCCTTGGCAGTGGTTTAATGCAATCGTTAAAAAAGCTGCATAACAATATTGAATTTATTGGTATTGGTGGCCCCAAAATGATTGATGAGGGGTGTCGGTCTCTATTTCCGATGGAGCGTTTAGCGGTAATGGGAATTGTTGAAGTGTTAGGCCGACTTCGAGAATTATTATCTATTCGGAAATCGCTAGCTCAGGAATTTATTCAAAATCCGCCGGACTTGTTTGTTGGTATTGATGCTCCGGATTTTACGATTCCTCTTGAATTAACATTGCGTGAAAAAGGCATTAAAACTGCCCATTATGTTAGCCCCTCTATTTGGGCTTGGCGTCAGAATAGGGTGCTTAAAATCAAGAAAGCAGTTGACCTTATGTTGACACTTTTGCCATTTGAAGCGGCTTTTTATAACAAGCATGATGTGCCCGTGACGTTTGTTGGGCATCCATTAGCAAATATTATTGATATGGATCTAAATACAGATCTTGCCAAACAACATTGGGGTTACAGCCTTAGCGACAAAGTGATTGCGGTATTACCCGGCAGTAGAGGCGGAGAGTTAAAGCATATAGCTCCATTATTTATTGATGTAATGCGGCAATGTTATCAGATGGATCCGCGTATTAAATTTGTTGTACCTTTAGCCAACGCTGCTCGTAAAGCGCAGTTTGAGCGGCAGTTGTTGCTTAGCGAAACAGATTTTCCGGTGCAGTTAGTTGAAGGGCATGCTAGAGAAGTGATGGCTGGTTCTGATGCTGTGCTTGTAGCATCGGGAACAGCAACATTAGAAGCGATGTTGTTAAAGCGACCTATGGTGGTGGCATATAGGTGGGGGGCGATAACGCATGCCATTATTTCTCCCTTAGTAAAAAGTCCTTATATATCGCTGCCTAATTTATTGGCGGATGAGGCGCTTGTGCCTGAGTTTGTGCAAAATCAAGCTACGCCAGAAAATATTGTACCTGCGCTTATGGAACAGTTAAATGATAATGAAAATCGTAAAAAACTAATGCAGTGTTTTAATGGTATTCATGAGCAGCTTCGTCAAAATGCTAGTGATGAAGCTGCGTTGGCGTTGATGAAACTTATTGAATGTAACTTAGATTAATTCAACTTAGATTAATTCAACTTAGATTAATTCAATATGGGTTAATTCAAGAGTTACCTTCGAACCACGATCAAACCTAGGGTTGTAAATCAGTGAATCAAGTTAAAGCAAAAACTGTGGCCGAAACACTAAGCGAGACGCTTATTGCCGGTGTTGATGAGGTGGGCCGAGGCCCTCTTGCTGGGGCAGTTGTTGCGGCTGCGGTTATTTTGGACCCTAACCATCCTATAGAAGGGCTGGCGGATTCCAAAAAGCTGACAGAGAAAAAGCGAGAGCTATTGTCTGATCAAATAAAAGAGCACGCGTTGGCTTGGGCGTTGGGTCGGGCCGAAGCTGACGAAATTGATGACATCAACATTCTTCAGGCCAGTTTACTGGCAATGAAACGAGCTGTTGAGGCGTTACCGGTACCCGCAAAACATGCATTAGTGGATGGTAACCGGTGTCCTGATTTACCTTGTACTAGTCAAGCGATAGTTAAGGGTGATTTGACCGAGCCTTGTATTTCGGCGGCATCCATCATTGCAAAGGTAGCTCGAGATCGAGAAATGGTGGCGCTTGATGAGCAATACCCGGGTTATGGTCTTGCAAAACACAAAGGTTACCCTACAAAATTCCATATGGACGCACTAAAGCAATTAGGCCCTACGGAAATTCACCGTAAATCTTTTGGCCCGGTTAAAAAGCTGCTTTAATACTCTTCTATCTACGCTGTTTTCGACCACATTGTCTTCTATCTACATTGTCCTCGAATGCACTATTACCCCACCTTATAGGTTGATCGGGTTCCAATACTTATGACACCAACATCTTTTGTGCATTTACGCCTTCATACTGAATACTCTTTGGTTGATGGTTTAGTTCGACTTAAACCTTTAATGAAAGCCGCTGTTGATATGAAAATGCCAGCGCTTGCGATTACTGACTTTTGCAATATGTTTGCGCTGGTTAAATTTCAAAATGGTGCTGCCGGAGCTGGCATAAAGCCAATCTACGGTTCTGATGTATTGGTTGAAGGTGTAGAGGAGGGTGACCCACCTTTCTTGTTGGTGCTGTTGGCGCAGGACTTGTCGGGTTATCGTAATCTTACACAAATAGTATCCGAGGCATATTTGACGGGGCAAAGCTCGGGTAAGCCAGTGGTTAAACGTGAGTACATTGCTGAGAAAAGCGAAGGCATTATTGCTTTGTCGGGAGGCAAGCAAGGTGAAATCGGCCGCGCATTGCTAAATGATGCCCCCGAAATTGCTGAAGCTCGTTTGCAAGAGATGCAAGCTATATTTCCCAATAGGTTTTATATCGAACTGCAACGGACGGGGCGAAATAATGATGAGACGTATCTACATAAAGCCGTTGATCTTGCTGCCAAACATGATGTCCCTGTAGTTGCGACTAATGACGTGCATTTTCTAAAGCCCGATGATTTTGATGCGCATGATGTTCGCGTATGTATTCGTGAAGGGTGGACAGTAGATACAAAAGATCGTGAATATGCCTATAGCGAACAGCAATACCTACGATCGCCAGAGGAAATGATCGAGTTATTTTCGGATATTCCTGAAGCAATTATTAATACCATTGAAATTGCAAAACGGTGTACGGTGGAAATCCCGTTAGGTACTTATTATTTGCCGGATTTCCCTGTCCCCGAAGGTATGACGATTAATACTTTCTTGGAAGCTGAGTCTGAGAGCGGTCTAGAGCAGCGGTTGGATTTTCTTTTTGACCGGAATGCGCCTGATTTTGCAGAGATTCGAAAAGCTTACGATGAGCGATTGCGTATAGAGCTCGATGTGATTATTGAAATGGGGTTTCCGGGCTACTTCCTTATTGTTGCTGATTTTATTCAATGGTCCAAAAACAATGGTGTGCCGGTAGGTCCTGGCCGTGGTTCTGGTGCCGGATCTCTTGTTGCTTACGTGTTAAAAATTACTGATTTAGATCCCCTTGAATATGATTTGCTATTTGAGCGATTCCTGAACCCGGAACGGGTATCGATGCCGGATTTTGATGTCGATTTCTGTATGGATGGCCGTGATCGCGTTATTGATTATGTGGCCCAGCGTTATGGTCGTAATGCGGTGTGTCAGATTATTACCTATGGCTCTATGGCCGCAAAGGCGGTAGTGCGTGATGTAGGTCGTGTATATGGTAAAGGGTATGGTTTTGTTGACCGAATCGCAAAGCTAATTCCATTTGAAGTGGGTATGACGTTACCGAGAGCAATGGAAGAAGAGCCCCAGTTAAAAGAGCTATTTGACAATGACGAAGAGGTACGCGAGCTACTAACGATGGCGTTAAAGCTCGAAGGTATTACTCGAAACGTGGGTAAGCACGCGGGAGGGGTAGTTATAGCACCTTCTGCTTTAACAGATTATGTTCCTTTATATTGTGATGCAGAAGGGAATAATCTAGTAACTCAGTTCGATAAAGACGATGTTGAATCCGCTGGATTGGTTAAATTTGATTTCTTGGGGCTGCGAACATTAACTATTGTTGATTGGGCGTTAAAAACGATTAACCCCTTGCTGGAAAAGCAAGGCAAAGAACCTATTAATATCGATGCTATACCTCTTGATGATAGAGCGTCGTTCGAATTATTAAGGCGTGCAGACACCACCGCAGTATTCCAGCTGGAATCTCGGGGTATGAAAGACCTGATTAAAAAACTACAACCTACTAGCTTTGAAGACATTGTTGCATTGGTGGCGCTGTTCAGACCTGGGCCTTTAGGCTCAGGCATGGTTGATGATTTTATCGCACGTAAGCATGGGCGTCAGAAAGTTGATTATCCTCATCCAGATTTGGAACCTGTTCTTAATACCACTTATGGAACGATTTTGTATCAAGAGCAAGTAATGTTAATTCCACAGGTGTTGGCTAACTTTTCTTTGGGTGGGGCGGATTTGTTACGTCGTGCGATGGGTAAGAAAAAAGCCGACGTTATGGCGCAGCAGCGAGCTGTGTTTGCTGATGGTTGTGCAAAAAACAATATCGATGCAGACCTGGCAACCAGTATTTTTGACACCATGGAGTTTTTTGCTGCATACGGGTTCAACAAGTCACACTCCGCTGCTTACGCTCTGGTGTCTTATCAAACTGCGTGGTTAAAAGCACATTATCCTGCAGCCTTTATGGCAGCGGTAATGTCGGCGGATATGGATAATACGGAAAAAATTGTTATTTTGGTGGATGATTGTCGCAACATGAAGTTGGAGATCGTGCCTCCAGATGTGAGCGTCAGCCAATATAAGTTCACGGTCAATCCTGCAGGTTCCATTGTATATGGTCTTGGTGCAATCAAAGGGTTGGGTGAAGGTCCTATTGAAGCGATTATTGCAGGCAGGGGGGATAATGATCCTTACAGTGATTTGTTTGAATTTTGTCGTCGCGTTGATATTAAAAAGCTTAATCGTCGCTCATTAGAATCTCTGGTTCGTGCAGGGGCATTTGATGAGTTAAAGGCGGATCGAGCTACTATAATGGCGTCACTGCCTGATGCTATATTGGCAGCTACCCAATATAAACAAAATCAAAATGCCGGCATGGCGGATTTATTTGGCGGTGGAGAGGCTGCGGAAGAACTTGGCGGAGAATATACTCCAGCTCATGCTTGGAGTGATGATGAGCGTCTAAATGGTGAGAAAAACACGTTAGGTATATATCTGACGGGTCACCCAATCGATCAATTTGAAAAAGAATTGGCGAACTTTATTTCCAGCCGTATCAATAACCTGACGCCAGGAGGGCGTGGTAGTAAAAGTACCATTGCAGGGCTTGCGATTGCTAGTCGTACAATGACTAACAAACGTGGTGCAAAAATGTCGTTCATTACACTCGACGATAAGAGTGGCAGGATTGATGTATCGGTTTTTTCGGATGTTTACGAAGAGTACAAAGACCTGATTGTGAAAGATGCCATGTTGGTGGTAGAGGGCGAGGTCAGCATGGATGAGTACGCTGGAGGTATGAAGGTTGTGGTGCGAAAAATGTTTAGTATCGCTCAGGCGCGTGAAAACTATGCACGGATGGTGACGCTATCGGTAAACCAGGAGCTGGTTACTGAACAGTTTTCGATACGCTTGCACCAATTGCTAGAACCGTATCGTGATGATAATGGTTGTCGGTTGCGAATTGACTATAAGCGGCCTGATGTAAAGGGGACGGTTTACCTGGGTCAGGATTGGAATATTAAGGCGTCGCCGGAACTTATAAGTCAGCTGGAGGAGTTGTGTGGCAATCAATCCATTGCAGTACACTATCGTTGATACTATTTAGATGACATAAAATGACGCCTAAATAGTTGGAAACAATTTGCTACGATTTGGACTCGACACCTAAAGGTGGCTCCAGTAATGTAGGCCGACATAGTTAATGCCAATAGTTCTCTTGACGACTATTGAAATAAGAAGAATACCAATACCTATACCTATATTAGTCTGCGAGACACAAGTTTATGAACCCCAATTATCTGGATTTCGAGCAACCTATTGCTGAATTAGAATCTAAAATTGATGAGTTGCGCCTAGTTGTAGGGGGCTCTGAAATCAATCTCTCAGAAGAAATTGACCGTTTACACGACAAAAGCCTATCGTTAACAGAAAGTATTTTCTCGGATTTATCCCCTTGGCAGGTAGCTCAGGTTGCTCGCCATCCCCAGCGCCCCTACACGTTTGATTACATTAGTCGAATATTCACCGATTTTGAAGAAATGCATGGTGATCGTACATTGGGCGATGATAAAGCGATCATCGGAGGGATTGCCAATTTAGATGGTAAACCTGTCATGGTAATTGGTCACGAAAAAGGGCGCTCTGTAAAAGAGAAGGTTGCTCGAAATTTCGGCATGCCTAACCCTGAAGGTTATCGTAAGGCATTGCGATTAATGGAAACAGCCGAGCGTTTTAAACTTCCTGTTTTAACGTTTATTGATACCCCTGGAGCATATCCTGGTATCGAAGCAGAAGAGCGTGGTCAAAGTGAGGCGATAGCGAAAAATTTGTTAGTGATGTCTTCTCTTAAGACGCCCATAATTTCCACAGTTATAGGTGAGGGCGGCTCCGGTGGAGCGTTAGCAATTGGTGTATGTGATCACCTAATGATGATGCAATATAGTACGTACTCCGTTATTTCCCCAGAAGGTTGCGCATCAATATTATGGAAAAGCGCTGAATTTGCTTCTAAAGCAGCTGAAGCGATGGGTATTAATGCTTCCCGCTTGTATGAGCTTGGATTGGTGGACCAGATTATTTCTGAGCCTTTGGGTGGCGCGCATCGCGACCTTGATAATGTTGCGGACAGTTTAAAAGCAGGGTTAGTGGAAAACTTAGATCGTTTGACATCAAAGCCTATTGATACGTTGTTGGAAGATCGTTATCAGCGGTTAATGGCGTACGGTGCTTTAGATTAGGCATTAGGTAATGTAAGCTGCCGTTAGTTTTTAACAATTAATGGTAGCTTTCGGTGGCGTTGCGTTGCTGAAGTGATGTGATATGACCATGGAATATTTGATTTATCCTTTCTTAGGTATTTTTGCTGGCCTTACAGGTGGCTTACTTGGAATTGGTGGTGGCCTTGTTGTTGTTCCCGTTCTCATTTTTACGTTTACCCTATTAAATTTTGATGATTCAGTGTTAACCCATATGGCGGTTGGCACTTCGTTGGGAACCATTATTCTTACCTCTTATGGCTCAGTATTGCAGCATCATAGAAAGGGAGCTGTGCGGTGGGATATCCTAAAATGGCTTACTATCGGTTTGGTTGTTGGTGCGCTATTGGGTGCTGAAGTTGCTGGCGCATTGAACGGGAGAATGTTGCAATTGGTGTTCGGATGTTTTGCTTTGGTGATGGCTGCACAGATGGCCTTTGGGTTAAAGCCCAATCCAAAGCGCGGTGTTCCAGGGCATCCTGGACTAATGGTTTCTGGTGCTTTTATTGGTATGGTTTCTTCATTGTTCGGTATTGGAGGAGGTTCGATCACTGTCCCTTTTCTGTCATGGTGTAATGTTAAAATGCAAGAAGCAGTGGGCACGTCCAGTGCTGGAGGTATGCCCATAGCTATAGCGGGAGCTGTGGGTTTTGTTTATGCCGGTTGGGATGTTGGTCTTCGACCGGAGTGGAGCTTCGGTTATATTTATTTGCCTGCTTTAGTGGGTATCGGATTGACTAGTGTTGTTTTTGCGCAAATTGGTGCAAAGTTTGCCCATAAACTCCCCGCAGCAACATTAAAGAAATTATTCTCAGTATTGTTGGTAGTGGTCGGTATTAAACTGGTTCTTGGTTGAAATAGGTTTTTGTTTGAAATAGAAAAGGAGTTTGTTGTGATTATTATAGGTAGGAAGTTAAATGAGGTTGCAGAAAACCATGTATAAAGTAACTCTGAGTACAGTAGCTATGTGTACCAATATCATGTTTGAAAAAACAAGGTCGAAATTGTTAACGGTCATTTTTGTTGGCGTATTTATGTCAATGTCGGGGTGTTCCATTATAGCATCAAAGCATAAGCTCTATGATGGAGAAGTGGGAAACGCGGTAACAATATTGTCGGGTCCTACCGTGCAGGTGACGTATATCGATAATCGAGATATGGGATATAGCTTTGTTGGGCAAGAAAAAGAATTCTCTGTGTTGCCTGGTAAGCATACGTTAATCATTGAATATGCAGATTTCTGGAGCCCTGCGACAGGAGACGATGAAAAAGTGGTTTCAGCTCCGGTGAAGTTAACGTTTATAGCGAAACCAAGTCAAACCTACCAGATTACACACGAGCGTTTGATGACATTAAAGTCCTCACAAAATTTTGCTAAAAAACCGGTGTTTTTTGTAAAAAATGTTGTTACAAAAAGTGTGGTTGATGCAGCGTTTGAAGTGTCAGCGCCCAAAAGTTTTGTGCCAGAATTTAAGTTTGAAACAACCCCTGAGTATCAGTTTGTGAGCGATAATGTTGTAGCCGATCCGGTTGAAAAAAATGATGTTCCGACAAGAACAGATACAGGGCGAGTGTTACAGTTGCAGCAGTTGTGGGGTGGCGCAACACAAGATGAAAAGACTGCTTTTTTACAATGGATAACAGCGAAATAGATATCGAATAATTTAAGATATGGCTTAAATTTAAGCAGGGATGCTAGAGCTGTATCTGAATTAAATTATATAGTTTAATATTTTTATTTGCCAATGTGATGTTCTCTTGTGTTTAAATAATAATCTATGCGGTATTACATCAACAAATAACCGTTGACCTCCATCTTTAGCCCCCTATACTGGCACGTGAAAGTCATAAAAGTGAAATGTTTGTGGCGTTGCACTGTGGGGGATTTATTCAGTGCACCTCAGGATGAGGGAAAGAATTTTGCGAATATGATCGAACAAGGATATTGGGGTGTTCATAATTTTAGCAGTACCCCACCAATTATCTTTCTATTGTATTCTTTGATTTTCTTTTGCGACTACTGGCCCTCTTTTGTGGCTAATATCTGGACCTTATTGGAGAGAATAAAAATGAAGCGTAATTTACTCGCACTTGCTGTTGGCGCAGCTATAGCTATGCCTGGTGTTGCTTTGGCTGATGCCGCAACTATTTATGGTCGTATGGATTTATCTTTGGATAGAGTTAATGCAGATAATGATACGAATTTAGCTAACGATAGCGGATCGAATTGGAGTGTTTCAAGTAATGCCTCTCGCTTTGGTGTGAAGGGGGATGCGGATCTGGGGAATGGTCTAAAAGCTATTTATAAAATCGAATGGCAGGTAGATGCTGACGATGGAACCAATACGTTAAACGCTCGTAACCGATATGTTGGGCTTTCTGGTGGGTTTGGTACGGTGCTGTTGGGTATGATGGATACACCGTTAAAATCGGCGCAGGGAAAAGTGGATCAGTTTAACGATTGGACTGGTGATATTGGTAATGTGCTTATTGGTGATTATCGTGCTAGAAATGTAATCTCATACGCGTCACCAAAAATTGCAGATGCTCTTACATTAACTGTTGCATTGCCTCAAATTGAGCAAAATGAAGCTGCTGGATGTACAACTAAGTATGATGGTACAACAATTGATGCTTCCGATTGTGAAGATGGTTTGTTTGATGTGATTTCGGCTTCGGCAGTTTATAGTCAGAAAGGTTTTTATGCTGCTCTTGCGTATGACCAGGCTATGCCCGCAACAAGCGCCAACCCATTGGGCGCTACTCGATTTGATACTATTCGTTTGGTAGGTTCTTTCACTGTAGGTAATGCTCAATTAGGTGCTATTTACTCTACGAGTGAAGAAAATGATGATTATATATCAAGTGCAGCCAATGAAGTGGAGGCGGACGGGTATTTATTAAGTGGAGCTTTTACAATAGGTAAAACTGTTCTGAAAGCTCAGTATGGTTCTACAACTTATGAAATGTCTGGGGTCAAGGATGTTGATGTAAGTTTGTTAAGCTTAGGTGGGGACTATATGTTTACAAAGCAGACTAAGGTGTATGCGAATTACAATATGTGGGACTTGGATAACTCGAACGCAAATACGTCGGATCCATCTGCTGATGTATTGTCTCTTGGTATGCAACACAAATTCTAAGCTTCTTTAAAATTTAGAAAATCAAAAAACGCCAGTGCTATGCTGGCGTTTTTATATCTGTCATTAAACTGCAATACCCTAGGCATGATCTTGTCATACAGTTATTCCATACTATCTCCGTCCTCACGAATGTTGGGGTTCGTGAATGTTTTTATAAATCTCTAGGAGAGATAATAATGAAACGTAGTTTACTCGCTTTAGCTGTAAGTACTTCACTTGTTACACCAGCCGTTGCCTTGGCAGATGCCCCTAAAATTTATGGCCGTATGGATGTGTCATTGGATAATGTTTCTATAAATAATGGAACTGATGGGGCTAACAACTCAGGTTCTAATTGGGCGGTAACCGGACACTCCTCACGCTTTGGTGTTAAAGGTAGCGCTGAATTATTTAGTAACTTGAATGCTGTGTATAAGATTGAATGGGAGGTTGATGCCGAAGGTGATAGCGAAACGTTAAAAGCGCGTAATCGTTATGTTGGCCTTAACGGTGGTTTTGGTACCGTTTTGTTGGGGCAGATGGATACACCTTTGAAAACCGCTCAGGGTAAAATTGATTTCTTTGGTAGCCACGCCGCAGACATAAAAGCTGTTATTGAGGGGGAGCTTCGCGCCAAGAATGTGGTTGCTTATGTAACGCCAAAAATTGCAGATTCAATAACTGCTAAGTTAGCGTTGATTCAAGTAGAGCAGAATGAAGCAGAAGGTAATTGTGATACCTTGTTGGAAAATGATGGCTCTATAACGGGCGATGATTGTGAAAGTGGCTTGTTTGATGCGTATTCAGCATCCGTGGTATTCTCTCAAGGCGGTATATATGCTGCTATCGCAATTGACGATAACGTCCCTGCTAAAAAATTAAAAGAAAATGGCAGGCGTGTTGATACTAAGCGTTTGGTTCTTGGTTATAAAGTGGATGCATTTGACCTCGGATTCCTTTACTCAACTAGCGAAGAAGATTCTGCCTACAATAAAAGTACAGATAACCTTGAAGAGCAAACAGGTTTCATTTTAAGTGGTTCATATAAAATTGGTAAAACTGTTCTTAAAAGTCAATATGGTTCTTCGACAACTGAAATGGATAACGTTAAAGACGATATAGATATTACGATGATCGCCTTTGGTGCTGAGCAGAGGTTTACGAAGCAAACTAAGCTTTATGCAGAATATGTATTGTTGTCTACTGATAACGCGGATCACAATAATGGTGTAGATGAAGAAGAAAACACTCTTTCTGTGGGCATTCAGCACAAGTTCTAAGCAGGCGGTTATTCCTGAACAAAGTTACCAACAAGTTCTGAATATAAAAAATGCCAGCATATGCTGGCATTTTTTATATTCGTCTAAATATACGAAAAAGTTAGTTTGTATATTTTTGGAAAATCAAACTGGCATTTGTACCACCAAAGCCAAAGCTGTTGGACATCACGCGTTGGAGTCCCGCATTTTCAATGGTCTTTGTTGCAATCGGAGCACCCTCTAATGCAGGGTCTAGATTTTTAACGTTGGCAGATGCTGCAATAAAGTCATTTTCCATCATCAATAAGCAATAAATAGCTTCTTGAACGCCGGCAGCACCAAGAGAGTGGCCCGTTAACGATTTTGTTGAGCTAATCGCTGGGATTTTATCGCCGAATACCGCTTTGGCGGCTTTTGCTTCTGCTATGTCGCCAACGGGTGTGCTAGTGCCGTGAGCGTTAATATAATCAACTGTACCTGCTTCCACGGTAGATAAGGCCATTTGCATACAGCGTTGCGCACCTTCACCAGAAGGAGCAACCATATCGTAGCCATCAGATGTAGCGCCGTAGCCAACAAGTTCGCCATAAATTTTTGCGCCGCGAGCTTTTGCATGCTCTAGCTCTTCAAGAACCAGCATGCCTCCACCGCCAGCAATAACAAAACCGTCCCGGCTTTCGTCGAAGGCTCTGGCTGCAGTTTCAGGTGAGTCGTTGTATTTGCTGGATAATGCACCCATGGCATCAAATAGCATGGATAACGTCCAGTGTAGCTCTTCGCCACCACCAGCAAATACGATATCTTGTTTGCCGAGTTGAATTAACTCTCCGGCATGTCCAATACAGTGGCTACTTGTGGCACACGCGGATGCCATAGAGTAGTTCACGCCTTTGATTTTGAAAGGCGTTGCGAGGCACGCTGATACGGTGCTGGCCATTGTGCGAGGTACCATGTATGGGCCGACACGTTTTACTGCTTTGTTTCGAGCAATATCAGCAGCCTCAACCTGGTTGCTTGAGCTAGCGCCACCAGAACCAGCAACAAGGCCGGTGCGAATATTTGAGACCTGTTCATCACTTAGATCAGCATCTTTAACTGCCTGTTGCATAGCGATATAAGCGAAAGCGGCCGCGTCACCCATGAAACGCTGGGTTTTGCGATCGATAAATTCGCTTTTATCAATATCAATCGCTCCAGCGACATGGCTTCTGAATCCACGCTCTTGATAATCTTCTTGAAAAGAAATACCAGATTTGCTTTCTCGAAGCGCATTAACGACTGTTTCTTTGTCGTTACCGATGCAGGAAACGATTCCCATGCCTGTGACTACAACACGTCTCATTATATATTCCTTAGAAATTATCGGTTGATGTAAAGAGGCCAACGCGTAAGTCTTTGGCGGTATAGATTACCTTGCCATC
>CAJXZM010000111.1 GCA_913063125.1 uncultured Gammaproteobacteria bacterium
TTGATCAAATTTTGCTGTGGATTGCATTGATTACTACCTCTCCATTGGGTACCCGATGCAATTCATTATATGGAGCCTACATATTTATGCAACAATATTGCAAAATAAGTGGTTAAATTGATTTTGACGTAAAAATAGCCCTGTAATGAACGCTTTCAGCAAACGACAGGCAAAAAAAAACGGCACCCCGAAGAGTACCGCAAAAGCTCACAAACGAACGTCTTTTATCCGTTATTCCTGTTTAAAAACATGCACATCGCGCTGAGGAAACGGAATACTAATACCTGCGGTGCCTACTATAGACTTAATGGCTTTGTTGTTATCAAAGAACACATTCCAATAATCTTCTGTTTTACACCAAAGTCGAATGGTTAAATCCATTGAGTTATCCCCATATCCGGTCACTCCAACAAAAGGAGCAGAGTCACCTAACACGCGATGGTCAGCGTTGCCCATAGCGATTAGAGGCTCATTTGTTACATTAATCAGTTTCTCACCGAATTCCATTATTGGGGTTATGACCGCTTTCTTTCAACATACTCACTCTATTTTAATGTAATAAATCGCGAGCTAAGGCTTCGGCGACTTTTATTCCATCAACCCCAGCCGATAAAATCCCCCCCGCATAACCTGCACCCTCGCCCGCAGGATATAAACCCTTGGTATTAATACTATTGAAATCGCTCTTATCGCGCTTAATACAGATAGGAGATGAAGTACGTGTTTCCACGCCAGTTAAAACGGCATCATGCATAGCAAAGCCTTTAATTTGCTTATTAAACTCAGGGATAGCTTCTCTGATGGCTTTTACTGCAAAATCGGGTAACAACAAACTTAAATCGCATAGTGTTACACCGGGTTGATAGGAGGGAGGGACGCTGCCTACTTTTTCAGAAGCATTACCTGCCATAAAATCACCCACCAATTGCGCAGGCGCATTGTAATTCTCACCACCCATTTGATAGGCTTTTTCTTCCAACTGACGCTGTAAATCGATGCCCGCCAAAGGATGCTGTGGATAGTCTTTTTCAGGGTTAACATCGACAACAATTGCTGAATTAGCGTTACGTTCATTTCGCGAGTATTGGCTCATGCCATTAGTCACTAATTTACCGGGTTCTGATGCAGCCGCAACTACAGTACCACCAGGACACATACAAAAGCTGTAGACACTTCTACCGTCTTTACAGTGGTGTACTAACTTGTAGTCAGCAGCACCTAAAATTTCGTTACCTGCATTGTTGCCAAACCGAGCATCATCAATGATAGACTGTGGATGTTCAATTCTAAAACCGATAGAAAAAGGCTTAGGTTCTATATAAACCCCACTTTCAAATAAACTCTGGAATGTATCCCTCGCACTATGCCCTATCGCTAAAATTACGTGGTTAGTCTTTATAACCTCGCCAGAACTTAACGTCAGCCCTTCAACTTGATGATCTTCAATATTCAAGCTTTCTAGTTTTTCACCAAAGCGAATTTCACCGCCTAAGGCAACAATTTCGGCCCTCATGCTTTCAACCATCTTTACTAATTTAAACGTTCCTATATGGGGCTTACTAACATAGAGAATTTCTTCAGGCGCACCGGCTTTAACAAATTCATTTAACACTTTACGGCCATGAAATTTTGGATCTTTTATTTGGCTATATAATTTTCCGTCGGAGAATGTCCCCGCGCCACCCTCACCAAACTGTACATTAGACTCTTCATTTAATTCTCTGTCGCGCCACAAACCCCAGGTATCTTTAGTACGCTGCCTTACATCCTGACCACGCTCGATCACAATGGGCTTCAAACCCATTTGCGCCAAAAGTAACGCGGCCAAAATACCACAAGGACCAAAACCTATAATCACTGGACGTTGCTGTTCAGCCTGAGGAAAATCTACCGCCTTCTCTGCAACAAATTTATAACGCATATCTGGGCTAGGTCTAATAAAACTTTTCCCTGAAAACTGTTCAAGACAACGTGCTTCAGCTTCAGCGGTGAGTTCTACATCTAGGCTATAGATCAAGAATATTAAATTTTTCTTTCTTGCATCATAGCTTCTTTTAAAAATTGTAAGCCTAGTGAACTCACTCTCTCGTAGCTCTAGTGTTCTGATAACTTCTTGTTGTAATTCACCGCTAGAGTGATCTAAAGGTAATTTGATATTTGTAAGTCTTAACATAATTATACGCACTGCCCTGCTGCATAGGCCTGTGTCCACTGGGAATTTAACCCACCTAGATGGCCTGTCTGTCTCTGATTCTTTAGTAACTGCTGTAAGTAAACCTATTCTAACGCATTTTATTACTTACATATTGCCAGCGCTATGGATTTTAAGAATATTATCGATGGTTTGTAATCTTACTGGCTTTTTGGTGAAGTCATCCATTCCCACCTGATAGCAGCGCTGTCTATCCTTTTCGGTCGCATTCGCCGTTACGGCAATGATAAGTGTGGCATTGTTACTATTATCCAGTTTCCTTATGTTTTCCGTGGCTTCAAATCCATCCATCTCAGGCATTTGACAGTCCATAAAAATCAAATCGTAAGAAGATTGGAAGCACTTTTCGACAGCTAGCTTTCCATTATCCGCTGTATCTACTTGATAGTGCAGCCTGCTAAGTATAGCGACCAGTACCTTCTGATTAACCGGGTTATCTTCTACAACCAGTATTTTTTGTATTTTTCTTGCGTGCCTTACTGGTAAGGCGCTGTTAACTTTAATGACATTTTTTGCTACTTTTTTTAATGGAAAAACTAACTCTACACGTGTTCCTTTACTCCTGTTCGGCCCAATATTAACGTCACCGTTTAGTACTTTTACTAAATTCTTAACTAACGTTAGCCCAATACCCAGCCCCCCATGTGACCGACGAAAGGAGTTGTCTGCCTGGCGGAATGCGTCAAAAATTGATTCCGATAGGTTAGGGTCGATTCCTGGACCACTGTCACAGATAACTACCTGAAGCGTTAACTCACCCTCTTGACGTTGTTCTAATAAGCTATTTACCTGAATCGAACTATCCGTGGGGGAAAACTTGATAGCGTTATTGAGCACATGCCTTATAACCTTGATCATTTTTGACGGGTCGCTTTTCACCATGCCCATAATGGAACCGTTATGGTTCACTTCGATACTAATACTCTTCCCCTTAGCAAGAGGTTCTTCTGCACTAATGGATTTATCAATTATTTCATAAACATTAAATTCTTTTTCAAGAGATTCAGAATCTCCGGAAAGCAACTCAGATAACAAGAGAATATCGTCAATAATGGACCCAAGATTTTTTGAAGAAATTAACGCGTCATTGAGATGATCAGCGAGGTCTTCAGGATCATTAGAAGCAAGGTCAAGGGATCCGACGATACCATTTAGCGGTGTTCGCATCTCGTGGCTAATGGTCGCAATGAACTCATTCTTGAGCCTATTTGTTTCAATCAAGGTCTCATTTCTCTCAAGGAGCCGCCGCTTGGCCTCTTCTTCGGCTATTTCCTTCTGGTTTTTATAGGTATTAATTTGGTTGGCAAGCGCTAATGCGATGAGCACAACTTCCACAAAGGACCCTATGTGAACTGCGTATTTTGTAAAAATAGTCCAGGGTAATAACCCCATGTAAACAGAGGCTTGATAACATATCCCAGCGATCAAACTTAGCCACCCGAGCAAGAATAGTTTTGCTTCGGCATGCCCCTGATTCAATACCTTTATCGTTGAATATAAAATAATCAGAATTGTGAGCGGTGAAATAATGATTAATGCTAACGCCCCAAAGCGTGTGCCAGCCAAAGGGATAAATGCCAACACCACTATGGGTAAAATAAAAAGCGCTTTATCTAATCTAGGTGTTCTGATTTTAGTCTTCAAAAAAGATCGAATAAACGTAACGGTACTGACAAACAATAACATACCGCTTGCATTGATCAGGAAGCGATTCCATTCACCGTTATTGGGTATAATAAACGCCAAACCCAAACCTTCTACAAAAAACAAAAATACGCCAACATTTACGACATAGATGACATAAAACAAATAGCTAGGAAGCTTTGTACTAATGAAGACAAAAAGGTTGTACAGAGCCATGACAACCAATGCTCCGTAGTAGAAACACAGCAGGGCATTCTCGACTTTATTGGTGCGTAGCCTTTGTTCATCTGTGACGATGAAAATGGGAAAAATAGAGGGTCCACTTGGTGTTACTTGAATAAAAACCTCATAAGCCCCAGGACCGTTAAACGGCATATTGATAACAGGAACAAAGTCTGTGACCTCGCGTTCATAAAAGGCGTTGGCTGTATCAACGACTCTTTTCTTCACCTGACCTGATTCATCAAGAACAAAAAGCGAAACGGTATCTGCCGTATCGTGATCGAAAACTAATTGCCAATTTTGGTGGGTTTTATCATGCTTTCTGATAATTACAGCAAGGTGGAACCAGTAGGAGCTTGTTAATGTAATTCCATGACTAATGACTTCTGAGCTGTTCTTGGTATAAAGACCATTTCCCCAAGCTTTGCGCGCATCGTCAAAGCTAGCACTACCGCTTTGATCTGGCCAAAATGAGATTTGTTTACCCGGCTTAATTTCTTGAGTATTACGATCTAAGATAACCCCATCGTTGGCATCAGCGTTCACCGAGTAACCGGTGAGTGGTGCTAGAAACAGCATCGCAAAGATCGTCACCAACATCACCCTTCGTTGGCAAGCTAATAGTGTTATATTAGGCGAGATTATCTTTCGCTTGGCGATCAGAATGGTTATTGAACAGTCCTTATAGATGCTAACAATCTATGCTAACGACCTAGCTATCGATTAAGGTCAAAGATATCAGTATAGACTGTGTAACCAGGTTTGAAGGTGCTCTTAAAGAAATCTAGTCTTTTAACCAGCCTTTGATCGCTTGATAGACACCAATATCTTCAAGTAGGGAAAAATGGTTAATATTCCTACCAATCCATTGGTGTGCGAGTGGAAACGATAGATTAAATTCTTCTTTTTTATGGCGGCCCATTGCACTGTCTATTACCACCAGACCATCACCGACAACACTATCACTAACCACACTTGCCTTTTTTCCCCTTGTTGCAGCGATGGCATAACACTCCACACCTTCAGGAAGGGGTACAGAAACACGGTTATCGCCCGACGGTTCAAATCTACATCGCCCTTGCCAGTCTTCGTCCACAACATTACCGAAACGTAGATCGGTAACACCGCTGCTACGAATTTTTCCGAGTCGAGAAAGAGGAGCGCTTAAAGGTGTTGCATCTAAAACCGTATCAATCCAATTACCCGCTTTTTCGAGGTGTGCACCATGATGTGGAGTGCCTAGAAACACCATCTTTTTAAGATGCTTGGTCCACGTATGCTCTGAAGCGCTTGCATAATGGCATGCACTACGGGACACAAGCCCACCCATACTATGGCCGACGATAACCATATTTAAAGGCTGTGTTGATTGCCCGATCATTGTTTCAAGAAGATCAGAGAATTCACGACCGTTTTCCGAAACATGAAGGCCACTATTGTAATGCAAATAAATTGGCTCGAATCCCAAGTCTACTGCAAGTGCAGCACCATGATTCTGTCCATTGCGGGTCCACTGTATATCATTCATACATGCCCCATGAACCATAATGGCAATTTTCCCATTGGATTGATTAATCACTTCGCCAAATGATTCTTTATCCATCGGCTTTCCGTCTCGTCGAAAACTCATTGGAATAGCAAGAGGGTTAGATCGCTTAACCAGATGGTCGCCAAACACACCATTTATGATCGCAAGGGCCGCTTCTCGACCTGGTGACGAGTCATGACTACCATGCAGGGGCCTGAACCGCTCGATAGACTCATGAATTCCACCCTCCATCATCTCAAACAAACCTCGAACACCTCGATATACCGTCGAACTCACGCCTGATGTGCCGTCTTGTTCCCCCCATATTCCCTGGAAAGTCGGTATTGTCTGGTGTAATGACTCAACTATGCCGGTAATGCCATGTGCAGCATCAATTGTGAGACTACTTAGTCCGCTAAGATCGGTTAAACGTTGTTGCACACTGCTCTCCTGCATGAATTGAGTGGTATCAATAGTTTTCTAGCGTCTGACTCCCTGACAGGTTATCGAACTTGTCTCATAATAGTATTCTATTATGGGTTGGAACAAGTCTTCTCAAGTAAGCGTTTGTTATCATTCACTATGTACAATTCCTACAATCAATTGGGCGTCTCTTGTAACCACGACCGCAATTGCCCAGATAACGTTACGTATTTAGCCATTATTTTGGATACTGCCTAGATGAGCTAGCACAAGATTCTTCAAACCAACCTCATTTCTATTGTTATTGATTAATAATATTATTAGTCTGTTAAGGAGCTAATGATTTCAATCAAAAATAATAATAATGAGATTGCTATGGATACCGGCACCGTCTTGGATAGAGACACTCCTTTTATACAACCCAATTACTTTGTCGAATGCATAAAAATCAACAAAATGCTCGGCGTGCCGAAAGAAGAAATTCGCTCAAAAACAGGTTGGAACTTTGAAGAATACCAACAGAACCCCACACCCCTGTCGTTGAACCAAGTCGACGGGCTCTTAACCTACGCTTACGAGATCTTAAAAATGCCCTATTTAGGCCTGGCCGTAGGCCAACAGTGGCGATTGTCATTCCATGGCATGGCTGGGGTTTCTGCAATGGCACAGCAAACGTATAGAGAGTGTTTAGAATCCGCTGCAAGACTATGTGATAAAGCGTTTCCAGCCTATTCAATAGAAGTTATTGAAACAAAAAACCAGATTGGCTTACGTGTATCTGAGGCATTCTCGTTAGCGCCTCAATCACAGTTCTTTATAGAAGCAACTATGGTTAGCTTCTATAACATACTTCATTTCCTGCTCGGGGACAACGCAGAGCCGGAATACCTTTCTTTTGTACACCCCAAACCAAGCTATGAAAAAATCTATTCTCGCTATTTCCGCTGCCCCATACAATTTGATGCTGCAGCGAATGAATTTTTGGTACCCAAGGAATATGCCGATGTAGAATTAAAATTAGCCGACCAATCCACAGCGAGAATGGCAGAACATAGCTTTAATCAAAGCTTTCCCGACTTGGATCTAAATCACTTTCCGAAAAGGCTGCGATTATTACTGATTCAAAGCGTGGGGGCCTTCCCTAATTTAGACACTGCAGCACGGAAAATTGGAATGAGCGGTCGCACACTAAGAAGAAAACTCAGCGGCATGGGGACCAATTACCAAACTGAAATAGATCGTGTACGAAAGGAGCAAGCCATTAACTATTTAAGGGAAACCAACAACTCTATTACCGAAATTGGATTACGTTTAGGGTATTGCGACACGCCTGCATTTAGTCGTGCGTTTAAAGGCTGGACTGGTGAATCCCCCAGACAATACAAAAAAACTTACCAAAAACAAAACCAGCTTGCGTAATTCCGCATTAGCCTACTTCCGATAACGGATGCTTAATAACCCCTTTATCAACAAAAATTTTCATATGTTTAGTTCGTCGAATAATTGAGGATGGGGTCATTCCTAACATATCTTTAAATACATGATTAAAATGTGATGCATCTGAAAAACCAGCTTCTAATGCGGCTTCGGTAATCGACCTACCTAAGGTAAGTAACGTTGCTGCGACAAAAAGTCGGCGCCATAAGCGGAAGCGACGAATCGGGATACCTGTTGTTGCTTTAAATAAGCGCTGCAATGTGACTTCCGATACACTAATACGCTTTGCCATCGTTTTGTTGGTGTGTGTGATGGTAGGGTCATCTTGAATAAAATCGATAATCTCGACAATTCTCGGATCTGTTGCTGGACGTTTGGGCGCTTCAAATATGGATGGAAACACTGCGCATTCGATTAAACGGTCAGCTTCTTTCTGGTCAAGCGTATGGCATAACATTTTTTCAAATGCAGCCGCCTGCATAATTTCTTTCTTGTTGCCGACGTGAATTTCTCCCACCTGTTCTTTCATCGATTGTTTTAAGCGGAAAAAGTCTTCGTTGTATGGGTCGAGGTAACAATTTGCGATACGGTGACCGTTGCTATTGATGATAAAAACTATACCGGCTGGGATAAGAAAAGAATTTCCACTGACCGTTTCGCCTGAATTGCATTGGGTAATCGATATAGGACCGTCAACCCCAACCAGCAATGATGATGCCGCACCTTGAGTGAGAGGGTTGAAATCAGGATACTCGCCTATATAGAGAGTGCGCGATTTCCAAAGGTATAATATGGATGATGTTGCAATGGAATGAATCATAGAGTGACCATTATCGTTTTTTATTTTTATGTGAAGTAGACTTTGGTAACAGGTCGAATAGTAACAGGCACAGATACTCACAAACTTGTGCATATGATGCCAATTAGAAAGAAGGGATGGCCTGATTGGCAAAGTAATGCATCCTAGTTACCAAACGCGGGCCTAAACCGCAGGCTAGACTCATGGATTCAGCACGCCATGATGACTTTCAAAGGCCGGCACACACCGAAATCCCCCGGTGCCAGGCACCTGAGATTGATGTATCACATCAGTTGACATTTTGTATCACGCAAAATACTCTATGTATCACAACTCAAAGAGGCGATGGTCAAATGGAAGACAAGCCGGAAAAGAAAGAACGCGTTATGCACACAAGGATCCCTGACTCCTTGGACAAACAACTAAAAAGCAAGGCTCAAGGTCTCGGCGTATCTGTCTCCAACCTGGTGAGGAATGTACTGGCAAATACATTTGATTTAGTCGACGATATCGTCAGCGATAGCGCCGATATCACTAGAATTGCTGCAACCAAGCGACAATCAGCAATCGATAACCAACCAAGTAAAAACGCAAAGCCAAACTATCTCGACTCAATCGACGTTCAATCAACCGACTCTACTCAAACACCTAGCTCCACTTTGCCATCACAACATCATGAGCAGCAACCTGCCACCGCCCCAAACAGTCCACCCCAATACGATCAAATCATTGGCTGGCAACCGATGATTCTCAATCTCAACGCAGTTTGTTTCACTTGCAACGACATTATGAAGAAAGGTACTGAAGCAGCCATCGGTATCGGCCCCACCATGTACTCTAGCGCTGCAACGAACCCTAACGTCAAACCGCACTTTTTATGTACTCAATGCTTGAAGGATCTTAGCCATGAACCAAACAACTAATACCATCAGTGTAGATATCGACGCTAACGTACCGCCGACAGCTAACACTTCTCAAATCATTCAAACACTTTTAAAATTCGTGCAAAATATCATGCGGAACGGCTTAAAACTATTTGCCGATGCTCATCGAGATTACTCTATCGTCTCTCATCAATCACAAGCACTCTACCGAGAGGCATCACAACAATTCGAGCATTTTCAGGCAACCATAAAAGCCACACCACGTTTTAAAAAAATCGTCGGCACTAGCCTTAAAATGATTGCTAGCTATCGCACTCATGAAGTCAAAGCAAGATATGTAAGCGAAGAAACTGCCGAACTACAACTACAAGAAATCCATGAACTCAATGCACGGAGACTCTATGATCTATGCATTGAATTGAGAGGTGGCATTTTAAAGCTCGGTCAATTTATTTCCTGTCGTATGGATCTACTACCAACACCTTATATAGAGGCACTCAGTCAGCTTCAAGATAAAGTTCCATCCATCCCTGCTGATGTCATCATTGCTCGAATTGAGGAAGAACTAGGCCAACCATTAGAATCAGTATTTAAATCTTTCGATAGAGAGCCACTCGCCGCCGCCTCACTCGCTCAAGTCCACAAAGCCGTTCTCCATAACGGTAAAGAAGTCGCCGTTAAAGTCAGAGTGCCTGGCATTGAAGACATCATTCACATTGATTTAACCGCTGCGAAATCGGTTTCATGGCTGCTGAAAGACATGTTGCGTCAATTCGATGTGCCTACCATCATCGACGAGCTAAAGCGATCAGTGACTGAGGAGCTAGACTATCGTATCGAAGCCACTAACATGGAAACCTTTCGCCAACAGCACGGCCATCGCACCGACATTATCATTCCCACAATAGAAAAAGCACTTTGTACAGAGAAACTATTGGTCATGGAACTTATCGATGGCGTAAAGCTCACTGATTTTTGCACTGACGCCACAGAAAGAGATGACCTAGAGGCCCTCGGAAAAGTACTGGGTACGCTTGTCGATTCATTCTGCTCTCAAATCATTGAACACGGCTCTTTTCACGCAGACCCACATCCTGGCAATTTTTTAGTCACCAATGATAATCGCCTCGCCATTTTGGATTTCGGCAGCGTGAGATCATTTGATGAGAGCGAACGAAAAGCCTATTCTGAGCTCACAACCGCCATCATCATGCAAGATCAGAACAAAATGGTTGAGCTACTGAAGGCCATGCACTTCAAAACGGCCAACGGAAATCCAGACACACTATTTCAATTTGCGGATGTTTTTCTAGGGCTCTTTAGGGAAAGCATGAGTGCTGACATCAGTACACTTGACCCAAAAGAACAAATGTCCCAGCTGATGACCTTGGTACAACAAAACCCGGTAGTTGAAATACCGGGCAATTTCGTTATGCTCGGCCGAGTCTTTTCTTACCTTGGAGGGTTACTGTACTTTTACAAACCTCAGATAAATCTATTCGACGTCATTTCACCCTATGTGGTACGCGCAGCATGACCGGTGAATGGGTGCTAAGTGAAAGGGATTGCCCCTGACGCCGACACCCAAAATGGCAGCAATAAACAATGCGGTCTTTTT
The DNA here is from genome assembly GCA_913063125.1 of uncultured Gammaproteobacteria bacterium. GTDB lineage: Bacteria > Pseudomonadota > Gammaproteobacteria > Pseudomonadales > Ketobacteraceae > 42-54-T18. Next base: position 10,768 of record CAJXZM010000111.1, read on the forward strand.
AAGCTATAATAAATCAGATGTTTTTGTGGCCTTTCGAGGTCCCTACAGTTCAGTATATTCGAGGGCATGGGCCCCTACGTATCCAACCCCATCTAGCGTAAACATTAAACTTAGTCACCTGATTTGTATCACTTATTATTGCCGAAATACCTAAACTCAGTTACTTATCTTTAGGCATAGTGTTATCTTCATCAGTACCGCCCAATACAATTGAGACAACAACATGGTAGATGAATCAAAGCCGAGCACTACAAGAGCCGCCGATATCTTTAGCAGAGGCAGCCTTAAGCTCACCTATGACCTCATTCGCCCACAAAACGCTCAACTCGCCTTAAATGTACGTAACATTATTGGTGGTAAGCCATTGCTCAAAGAAGCCTCTCAACAAAGTAACCCTCATTCTGATTACTTTCGGGTTACGCTAGACTCTTTTCAGGTGCGTAATATTGTCGAAGGCCTGATGGCGCAAGAACATTCAGCCGTTAAAAGTAACCCAGGCCAATCCATTATTGCAAAGGCCCTTATCGAAGACTGGACATCCCTTGCGCGCAAGATGTTTGCAGAGCTACCCGAAAACGAAGAGTCCTAATTCGCCTTACCCGCGTTAAACCATTTAATTGAATAATTTAGTTAACCTGCTTAGTTAGCCCCTCAAGACTCTAGTCAGTTCCCCTGCATCACACCAATTATGCAACATTATTGCAAAATAATTGTTTATTTGAATTTTAATTGGATCTACAATCGAAAGTAACCAGCAAAGCCACGTTATTGATGGGCTAGAGTAAAAATCGAACACTTAACTAATTTATTTAGCTAATGTAGTGTATGCAGCTGATACTTAGATAAAGACAAAAAGGGATACTACCATGACATTAACACCACAAGATCAAAGCTATCTAGGTGGCTCTGCCAGCCAGCCATTATTGTATGAAACGATAGGCAATTGTTTTGACCGTATCGCTGCACAGTACCCTGACAAAGAAGCCGTTGTTGTCCGTCATCAAGATATCCGCTGGAGCTATAAAGAATATCAAAAACAGGTTAATGCCCTTGCAACAGGGTTATTAAAACAAGGGGTTAAACCGGGCGATCGCGTTAGTATTTGGTCACCCAATCGCATTGAGTGGTGTTTAACTCAGTTCGCCACTGCAAAAATTGGCGCGATTATGGTTTGTATCAATCCCGCCTACCGCGTATATGAACTGGAATATGCTCTTAACAAAGTGGAATCCAAAGTAATCATCGCTGCTGAAAGCTTTAAATCCAGTCAATATTTGAAAATGTTAGAAGAACTAGCACCAGAACTATCTAGCTGTGAACCAGGAAAATTAAATTCTGAAAAATTCCCTCATCTCGAACTAATCATTCGTATGGGTGACGAGAAATCTCCTGGCATGATGAACTTTGCTGACGTTTGCAGCAGTGGAGGCCCAGCAGAAACAGAACAACTCGCGGCTCTAGCCCCAACCCTACAACCTGATGATGCCATTAATATCCAATTCACCAGTGGCACAACGGGTAGCCCTAAAGGTGCAACATTAACGCATTTTAATATTTTAAATAACGGTTTCCAAGTTGCAGAAGGCATGCGATTAACCGATAAAGACCGCTTATGTATTCCTGTTCCTCTCTATCATTGTTTCGGCATGGTCATGGGCAACTTAGCCTGTTTAAGCCAAGGGGCTGCTGCCATATTCCCCAACGATGCCTTTGACCCCCTTAGCGTCCTACAAACGATAGAAGCAGAAAAATGTACTGCGCTGCACGGTGTTCCCACCATGTTTATTGCGGAGCTCGAAGCACCCGAATTTGACCAATTTGACCTTAGCTCATTACGCACCGGTATTATGGCTGGCGGCCCTTGCCCTGCTGAAGTTATGAAGCGTCTTATCGAAAAAATGCACATGAGTGAAATCACCATCATGTATGGGCAAACAGAAACCAGCCCAGTAAATCATATGACGGCTATTGATGCTCCGATTGAAAAACGTTGTGAAACCGTAGGTAAAGTCGGCCCTCATCAAGAAATAAAAATCGTTGATGAGAACGGCAAGGTAGTTGCTCTTGGTGAAAAAGGAGAGCTTTGCTGTCGCGGTTACTCTGTTATGCAAGGTTACTGGAACGACCCACAAAGAACGGCAGAAACCATTGATGCCGCCAATTGGCTACACTCCGGTGACTTAGCTATCATGGATGAAGAAGGTTATGTGAAAATTGTTGGTCGCATTAAAGACATGATCATTCGCGGCGGTGAGAATGTTTATCCTCGCGAAGTAGAAGAATTTTTATATTCTCACCCTGCTATTCAAGAAATCCAAGTTTTTGGTATCCCTCATGAAAAATATGGTGAAGAAGTCTGTGCCTGGGTTCAATTACGTGACGGCCAGTCCGCCACCGAAGATGATATAAAAGCCTACTGTAAAGATAAAATCACCCACTTCAAAGTGCCACGCATTGTACGTTTTGTCACTGAATACCCAATGACGGTAACGGGGAAAATTCAGAAATTTAAGATGAGCGATGCCATGGTTAAAATGCTAGAAGAAGAAAGTAAACAGAGCGAACTGGCTTAACTCATCGCTTCGTCACAATAGTTGGTGTCAGGTTAGTTGGCACCATAAAAAGCCGTCGGTATTAGCATATGTCGACGGCTTTTTCATTATTCCCAAGGAAACCGCAATGCCCTCATTAGAAGAACGTATTCAACGACTAGAAGACATTGAAGCTATCAAACAACTTAAGGCTAAATATCTACACAACTGTGACGTAAAAGATATTGAAGGGATTCGTGAGTGCTTTTCCGCTAACGATGTCGTGATTGACTATGGTGCTATTGGTAGTTTTTCAGATAGAGAGTCATTCCTGGCCGTATTTCAGGCAATGGCGTGCAATAATCACATTATTGATATGCATCACGGACAAAATCCACAGATACACTGGACCAATGCAGAAAAAGCATCTGCCTGTTGGGATCTATATTTTTACCAGGTTAATACGGAATCTCAGAACCTAACACAGCTTTCTGGATCGTACGCTGATGAGTATGAAAAGCAAAATGATCAATGGGTAATTGTTAAAACGGCATTCACTATCAGCTCTACCGTTGTTAGTGAAATTAAAGGCGACAATGCAAAAATTGTTTTTGCGGGCTCTACTTTCGGCTAACACTTATATTGACTAATAAAAAACGTTCAGTAGATTGGTTCACTCTGATACCAACCTACTGAATGAAATTACAAAATCTTTGGAAATATAGCCTTTCTATCTTTCGGATAATCCGCAAAGGTTTCCAAATACCACTTATGATTTGTCACTGCCCGTGGCACTAAATTGGCCATAGTAAAGATAACAAACGACACGCCTGCTAACGACCAAGCTGCCAAGGCAAAACCTGTCCATGTCAATATCTCACCAAGATAGTTAGGCATAGACACATACTTATAACCAAGGCCATACGGTATTTTGTACCCTTCTGTTGAGTCTTTTCTTAAATCCCGTAATATCTGGTCTGATTTTTTATTTAAATAGTAACCAAAGCAGAACAACGCCACACCGAGAATAAATCGAGGATCTGTTAGCCATTCATTATCAAGGTGTTCCGCATAGGTTGAAATATAGGAGCCATTTAAATAACCATTAATCGCGCAGTAAGTTCCGCCCATAAAGATAACCATTACTGGCACCTTATCGCCAGGTTTAACTTTGATCTGAAAAGGATAAATAAAGGATCGATGAAAGTAATGCGACTGCCACATAACTAGCAATATCAAACTTACAATAGATGTATTGTTATCGCCTACCACAAAGAAATACAAAAACACTAAGGACGCAGGAGATTCCATAAGTATCCAGCCTAATCGTGTATTGATTGATGGCCCCCACCCGCCTTTTTTATGTCGACCATAAGGTGCATCAATAAATAACAATGACAACGCAGACACTACTGCTGCAACAAACACCCCTATAAGTAAATAATCAAACACTGTATTTCCCGTCATACAACCTCCTATCGATACAATTCAAAACCCTTAAACCCACTATCTAAAAGATATCCGCACTACGAAACAACACCCAATACATGGACATTATCCCCAAACTATAGCCCAAAAATGGCATCACCCATCCTACCAATCGCTTATGTAGAACCTGATACGGAGACAGCCGACCTAGCTTACTTAAAAGAACAGAAACACTCATAAATAGCAGCAGCATTATACACTGACCTAGCTCAATACCGATATTGAATGAAACCAATGGTAACAACTTATCCGATGTATTTGATAACATTTCTTTTAGTACTAGCGCAAAACCACAACCATGAATAAACCCAAAGAAAGCGGTGAGTCTAAAAGGGTAATCTTTAACACTAAAAACAAAACTCTTTGCATTAACATTCTTCTTTACGTTTAGAATCTCTAACGCCAAACATGTAATGCTTAATGCGATTAGGATCTCAATCCAAACACCTAGAGCGGGGGCCAAGTTCAACCCGATAAATATAAGCGATGTACTATGCCCAATCGTAAAAGCGGTAATTGCCAACAACATTTTTTTTCGCTGTTGATATAGAAGAACAAATATTCCAAAAACAAACAACAAGTGATCCCAGCCTGACATTAAATGCACCACACCAGAGTATGTGTACCCTTCAATGGTTTTTAATACGGTAACGGTTTCTGGAATAACAAAACGTGACTGGTGACGAGTCAAAAGAACTGACGCCCTTTCCCCTCCAGCATCTCCGTAGTCTACCAATACCGTAGCATCTACTGTCGACAAACCTTGAATAACAATTTCTTCTCCTACCCATGCTCCCACACAGTGTATTTCCCACTCATACAACACGCCAGAATCGACATTGGAAACACTGGGTTCGTTTAATCGCCGACACCCCAAAGGAAAAACAGGCGCAAGATTAACGTTCGCGACCTTAGTCATCGACTCTTTCCATAAGACGCGCGCTCGGCCTCCAGGTTCCACATCAATTTTAAGCAGCGCAGGAGCCAATGGATGTGCGAACAATACCGATGAAAAAAATACGCTAAATGCTAACGCAAAAGTCGGCATTAATACCGTAAAAAGACGCCTATTGAATAACATTGTATTCAGCCTTCAGTTCTTCCAAAGTGGAGACCAAAACTTGCTTACGTTTTTCATCGATATAATCTGACCTCACCTGCGCTTCTACCGCTGCATAAGATCGATACTGACGAGGAAGGAAACTGATGGCACGAATAAAGTGATAACCTAGCGATTTTTCCTGAATAGGTAAAAATCCGTTATTGGTCTGCCCCAGATTAACATCTGCAATTCGCGCTAAAATAGCCTCACCAAATAATTTATTTACCACGCTGTCAGTGATAAACGCGGAGCTATTCACCAGCACGGTGTCTGCCAGCGATTGCATGCCATTATCGCTTAACTCTCCATCAATCCATTGCTGATGAAGCGCTGCAACTTTTTCTATAGAATACTTCGATGATAAAAAGTAGCCATGAACTAGCCGCACGGATTTTTTCCGTTGGTAGCGTGATACTTGCTTGTCTTTAGACTGTTGGAAGTATTGCAACAATTCATCTTTGGTGGGCGCATTAGTAACCTGACTCACAATGATTTTTTTCATTCGCTCGATCAATCGACGTCGAACGACAATATCATGACGAAACATTCCCAGAGATTTGGCATTGGCTAAAAGCACCTCGTCTGATTCATCTTCTCCAACAAACGTCATATTCAGCAAAACGCGCTGCCTAACAACAGAATCGATATTATGAAGCCCCATTAATAATGCTTCGTTCACTAACACCTCATTTTCAACCTTACGAGATATGGCGGATTCAAGCTGTAGCGGCGTTGGATTGGAACCTATTTTTTCCGTTAGTTCCTGCCGAATTTGTTGAACATCCTCCTTAGTTATAACGACCTCTTTTCTAACCTCCTCTCTACTTTCTTCCTCCGACCAAAACCTTAACTCTGTATAATCCAACACAGCTTCAAAACCTAGCAGACATAATGCGCCAACAAAAAACACTGTTAACTGGCGCAATATCATCATAAATTATTGGCTACGTTCTGGTGATGAAATAGCATTATACCAAATAGAAGATGTCCATGCTCGCTCCTGAGTTGTTGCAGGATAAATACCTATTTGGGTTTTCATTGTGTTGCCAGGAAACACATCAGCAACATGCTCATGCAGACAACACTCATTAAACCCTGAATCCATTCGACTAGGATGCGCACAGGCTTCTCTCATATCAGTAAATGATGTGGTATTGATATAAGCAACACATTGCCTCCATGCCCAACGACAACTTGGATTTTCTAATACACGCGCATAATATACCGCATCCTGTTCCGCATTAAACGAAGGATCCTTCCAGACACTACACAACGCCTCTTTCTTATTAGGCTGATTAGCAACACAAGTATCCAAATCAACTCCAGCCGAAGACTCAACTCCATTCACACCAGCACCTGCCACATCAAAAACCTGTTCAAAATTTTCGCCGGCCTCATCTATCCAGGTTTTTACCATTTGAATCCGCTGTAAACCCTGGCTGCTATCTCTATCCCGCAATGCTGCAACGGCAAACACTGGCGAACCGCTGCCTGGATAGGCAGGCAGGTCAGAACCCATAGGCACACCATATCGATCACCCTCCGATGGGAAAGCACCGATACGTAAAGCCTCGCCTGTTTCATCAAAAGCGAAACCGTCGCATAATGCTTCTTCAGTTAGCTCTTCAGTTAGCTCTTCAGTTAGCTCTTCAGTTAGCTCTTCAGTTAGCTCTCCAGGTTCTTCTCCATCACTCCAGCCAGCAAACATTCTTACCAAAATTCTTGGGCCGCTAGTGGCGTGGGTTTCTTTTCGCTGCATGGCATCAAATAGATAATCACGAGAATTCTCTTCTGCCCATAGCACTGCTAAACCGCCAGGACCAAAGCTAATCAGATCCGTTAACCCACTGGCAATTTCAGAACTTCCACCATTATCGGCTCCTGCACCACCGTGACCAGGATACTCTGCTTCATCCACCAAACCCGGTGTACCCAGATGTGTATCCGTACTTCCCACCACACCGTATTTAAATGGATTAACACCGTGAATGTTTTCTTGATTAAGCCCTTCAGCCAACGCATAACGTAAAAAACTTTGCTCTCCTGGATCACCGGTTAAAAAACCACTGAAACGATCGGCAATCAAATTATTAAACGGGAATTTTTCAAACCCGCAAAATTCATCGGCTCCATTTTTCCCACCTCGCTGACACTCCGAATCCCCTTTGTGTTGATAGATTTCTAACAGAGGTTCATATTTATTTCGTAACTGCACATAGTCAGGGGTAAAATCGGTACGCTGGACATTATACTTATCTCGACGAAACATCATATCGCCACTCATATTGGAATTATGAGGAATCGTTAACGACTCACAATTGGTGCTCTCATTGCAATATTTATCCAGCCCTTTCCATAAATTCTCAGGTTTCGAATATTCCATGTACCCCAACGGTTGACCAGGAACATCAGCATTTCTAAACACAACATTTCGGTGCAAATTAAAAGACAATGGCGCCCCAGTATATTCATATCCAACAAATGCAGTAAATCCACACTCATCAGTCTTATCATAAGCATTTTCCGCAGCACTAATCATCTCTTGCCAAACCGACTCCGATGCATCTAAACACTTCTTGCCATTCTCACCACAGAAATCAAACCGTTTTATCACACCGTCATTTTGAAAAATATCACCCAAATATTTCAAATTCCAATTAACAAAATCACCTCTTGGGTCAGCCCTAAAATTACTGCATTTTTCACTGTTATATGCTTCATCATCCACTCCCGGAGTTTGGCATAATACGGTCTCACCAAAAAACTCAGCATGATCAGACACCATCGCAAAATCCAAAGGCCGGCTGATAGTTGCTGACCGTAACGCTGTGTCATCATCAATCCAGGGCTGCAACCCTAACGTTTTGCCTTTAGCGAACTCATAAGATTGTGCAGGGGAAGTTCGAGTATCTTGAATACCGGCATCCAGTGAACGCTCAGAATGGACGTGTGTATCACCAAAAAATGGGTCTCGCAGGCGATTATAGATCCCGCAAGGGTCTCGCTCTTCTGTGTAATCAAGCCTCTTTTCTTGGCCCGCCCCATACACTCCTGAATCAACAACCACAGGATCTTTAAGGATTACTGGAATCTCTGGCGCCGGCTCCCCTTGGCAACCTGCAATCGCAATAAGACATAACGATGCCAAGCTTAATGTCAGATGCCGAGAGCGTAGAAAATACCTCATAGGCAAAGAGGTAGTTGATTCATAATTACGTAATAATGGCTGTACACGTCGATGTTTTTTCACAATAAAGGCCTAATGTTATTATTTTTGTTAGCGATTATTTTTATTCATCATTTGATACTGTTTTTTACATAGAACTAATGACAATATCGTTTTATAGAGTGTATAGTCTACCAAGTATACGGCGTATGCTGAATAGCCAATTCACGTTATTCGT
>CAJXZM010000112.1 GCA_913063125.1 uncultured Gammaproteobacteria bacterium
AATGTACGAAGGCACATTTCCCCAATTTCACCTTCAGCAACTTCATTGTTATCGTCATCCCATAGTTGGATTTCCATATCATCTAAAGGAAGTCCTAATGAGCTGAAAGGTACCTTGCCAACGTGGTGCGCTGGGGTGCAAATTACCATTGCTTCACTTTGTCCGTAACCCATTGGTAATAGATCTATGCCAAAACGTTTAGAAAACGGCTCTTTTAATTGATCTGGCATTGGAACCATTTGTGCAACACGTAATGGGTTGTCTTTATCGTCAGGGCGTTCTGGCGAATTCCATAAAAACATGTGCATGGCGCCCAGTGTGAACGTTTGGGTTGCACCGAAGTGACGGATACGATCCCAAAATGTTGAAACAGAAAAGCGTTTTTCTAGAACAACCGGTAAACCTTCGTACAGGGCACGGAATATTGCAGTGATCCATGCGCCAGAGTTATAAAGAGGCAATACGTTATAAATAACATCACCCGGTTGAGATTTGTAATAAATGGATGCGGCTTCAGCAATGGGGCGAATCCAGGAGTTATGGCTTTGCAATACACCTTTAGATTTTCCAGTGGTGCCAGATGTCCATAAAATGGCGCAGGTATCACCGTAACTCATGTCATCGTAGTTGGGTTCCACTGGACTGTGTTCTGCCAAATAATCGAGAGTGACAGCATCTTTCAATGTTAGTGACTCTTGTGGGCCCGCAACAACGAGTTTTTCACCTTTTAGAGATGATTGAACTTCAGTAACCCTTTCCTGCAACTCGGTTTCAGTGATGAGAACCTTGCAGCGGCTACGTTCTATGGTTTCACTTAACCAGTCACCTTTATAGTCAGTGTTGATAGGAACCCAAATAGCGTCTATCTTATTAACGGCAAGGGCAACCAAAACGGACTCCATGGCGCTGTTAAGGTAGAACGCAACACGGTCACCTTTATCAACCCCTAATTCCTTTAAGCCTGCGGCTATAGCGTTGGTGACTTGTTCGGCTTCGGCGAAGGTTACGCGACGCTCGTCAGTAATTAGAAACTCAGAGTCGCCCACTTGTTGCGCTTGAAGAGTTAACATTTTTGGCAATATGCGATTGTTGTTGTCTGTTAAATCTAGCTTATTCACGACGTTTCTCTCTATGTTAGTACTGGTAGCGTTTCAGTAACATGTTAGCAGATTTCTATATTTGCATGTATATTTGCAATAATATAGCGAAATGATAGACTGCCGCAATATGATTCTTAAAAAGAACCTCTTTTTTATAGCCCTATAGATACATATCTAATTGATATATATAGATATAATTCTTTTTTGGCGATTTTGTAAATTTCCGTGAAGAGTACTGTTTTTTACACTTCTACAACATTTGGGAACTCAAATCATGACAAGTGATACTGTTGCAACAAGCTTAAAGGATCTTCCAGGGACGTCCGTTGATGATGCGCTGGTTATTGATGAGGCGACAACCCAATGGCAGGGTGAGTTTGATGTGATTGTGGTGGGTTTGGGGGCGGCGGGAGTGACGGCTGCTCTTGAGGCAAAAGAAAGCGGTGCAAATGTGGCGTTTATTGACCGATTTGAGGGCGGTGGTACAACGGCTCGAAGTGGCAGTGTGATATATGCTGGTGGCGGTACAACTCTTCAAAAGCGTCTAGGGGTAGAGGATGATGCGGACAGTATGTTTCGCTATTTACGCCATGAAGTAGAAGAAGCGGTAACACCAGAAACCTTGCAGCAGTTTTGTAATGATAGTGCGGATAGTTTTAGCTGGTTAACTTCCAATGGCATTCAATATAGCGGTGCGTTATTTCCGAAAAAAACCAGCTACCCTGTACATGGCAACAGTTTGTATTACTCCGGTAATGAGCTGGCGCATGCAGAGGAAGCGCGACCTGCCCCTCGTGGTCATTTGGCAGATGGTATAAAAAGCTTCACCGCATTTGGACCCGCATTTATTGCGCCATTAATAAGAAGTGCATTAAAAAAAGGCGTTGTTCCTATTCGTAAAACACGCGTGTCGCGGTTATTGGTGAATGAAGCAGGTGATGTTGTAGGGGTGGAAGCACAGCAAGTACAAGGAAATGCATTAACGTTATTTCAACATAAGTTCTGGTCAACCTTAGCGTCATACTCTCAAATTTATTATGCACCGGCGGCAAAAGGGTTTCGTTTAAAACTGTCATTGATTGAGAAAAAATCCTGTAAAACGGTTCGTTATCGTGCCAAAGGTGGTGTTGTGTTAGCGACAGGTGGTTATATTCTGAATAAGGAGATGACTGAAAAGTATTTGCCAAAATATAAGCGTGCGATGAAGTTAGGTACCACAGGTGATCTAGGTTCTGGTATGGCATTGGGTGTTAGTGCAGGTGGCATCGCGGAGCGTTTAAGCACAGCAACGGCATGGCGCTTTATTAACCCTCCCGTTGATTGGCCAAAGGCTGCGTTAGTGAATCTAAAAGGTGAGCGTTATGTTAACGAGGCGCTTTATGGTGCAACGATTGGCACCAAAATGATGGAAGAAAATAATGGTGAAGCCGTACTCATACTAGATAAAAAACTCTATGACGATAGTGTTGCCAATCTTACTCTGAAGAATTCCCGCTTTGTTACTTGGGCGCAAGCAAAAGGGGCAGTGCGAATGGCGCGAACAGCGGCAACGTTAGATGAGTTGGCGGCGAAGTGTAAAATTGATCCGCAACAGTTAGCAAAAACAGTAGAAGAATACAACGTTGCAGCTCGAGGTGAGTCTGCAGATGTATTTGGGAAAAAACAAGAAGATATGCGTGAGTTAACCACGGGGCCATTTTATGCGATTAATATGTCGGTGGGTAAGGGGGATATTACCTCGGTTATAAGCTTGGGCGGGTTACGCGTATGCGAAGGTACCGGCACAGTGTTAAATGCTGAGGGTGAAAGTATCAATGGACTATTTGCAGCGGGTCGTACCGCAATCGGAGTTGCATCTAATGCGTATGTTAGTGGCTTGTCCATTGCCGACGGTGTTTTTTCTGGGCGTCGCGCGGGAAAGTATGCTGTAAAACGTGCAAAGGGAGAAGATATTTCTAGCGATGCGCGTACGCCTATGGCACTAAAATCATCACCAAAAAATACAGCGAATACGGGTGAGCTTGCTGGATGTGATTCATGAAAAGTGCATTTATTACCGGGGCAGCGACAGGGATTGGTGAAGGGTTAGTCATAAAATTACAATCAGAAGGATGGCGTGTTTATGCAGGGTTTCGCAGCGCTGCCCCTGAAAAAACGCGTTGGCACGGTTTACCGCATATTGTGCCATTACGTTGTGACGTACAGTTACCGGAAGATATTAAGTGTGCAGTTGATTGTATAACTGAAGCAGAAGGGCAATTAGATTTATTAATTAATAATGCAGGTTGTCCTGGTAATTCTGGTGTGATTGAAGCAGCAGATATTGAAGATTATCGTAAAACCTTTGAGGTTAATTTTTGGGGACCCCTGAGTGTGGCTAAGGCATTTATGCCGCTGTTACGTCAAGCGAAAGGGCGTGTGATAAACACAACGTCGGCTTCTGTATATTTGACGATTCCTATGGGCTCATCCTACCCCGTGTCAAAAGTGGCGTTAAAAGCGTTGTCTAATCATATGCGAATGGAAATGGCACCCTTCGGTGTGGATGTGACATCGTTAGAGCCTGGGGGCGTAGAAACGCCCATGACGGCATTAGGTGAAGATGTTGGGGCAATGCAGTGGGCGACCATACCTGAATCGTTACGGGTGCAGTATCAACAGGTTTTCTTGGATGGCGCGACAGCGATTGGTGATAATTTCAAATTGTATTCTGCTAAACATTTCGCGGATCAAGTGTATAAAAAAATCATTCTTCCCAAACGTACCAAGCCGAGTTATTTGATTGGGCCTGGTGCCGCAGCGTTACCCTGGTTGCATCGACTATTACCCACGCAGCAGGTGATGAATATTTGGGGGCGGATGTTTGCAAAGAAGTGATTAGTTGATCTTGGTCAAGTCGAGACTAAGTATTAGCTTATTTTTCATGGTGTTGAAATAAAACCTTAACATAGGTCAGTATTGTTATTTTTTTTTGCTTTCTAATGACTGCATTACTAGTAGTAGACATAGAGAGAGAAATCAAATGAAAAATACACCAATTACATTATCTGCATTAGTTGCCGCAATGGCATTTTCTGGGGCTGTCTCCGCGTATGAAGAGGGGGATATCGTTGTTCGGATTGGTGTGACAAGCGTTGTACCTCAAGATTCTAGTGATCTTTTGGCGTTGAATGGCTCTGAGTCGGCGTTAAGTGGTGCAGTAGGCGGGAATGCTACATTAGACGTGAGTGACAGCACACAGCTTGGGTTGACTGCCGAGTATCTGTTCTCGAATAAATGGGGTGTTGAATTATTAGCGGCATCGCCTTTTGAGCATGACGCAGATGGAACCGGCCCTTTAGCTGAGTTGCAAATTGGTGACGCGAAGCAGCTACCGCCAACGTTATCTGCAATTTATCATTTTGATACTGCGGAGAAGCTGCAGCCTTATGTTGGGATCGGCATAAATTATACGATATTTTTTGATGAGAAAGTAACAAGTGAGGCTGATGCAACATTTGCAACGTTGGGGTTAACGGGCGGTGATCTTGAGCTAGAAGATTCGATTGGTTTGTCAGTGCAAATAGGTACAGATTACCATCTTAGTGATGATCTATCGCTAAATGCCTCTATCCGTTGGATTGACATCGAGACTGAAGCTGAAATTACCTTTGATAGTGGTGATAAAGTATCTGCGGATGTGAGTATCGATCCGATTGTTTATACAGTAGCTGTTGGTTATAAATTCTAAATATTTAGTTACTAAATGGAAGTCAAAAAAACCTCTCTATTAACAGAATATAATTGATTTAAAAGGATATTTTTTCTCAGGTTAATGCAATAGATCTGTTGTGTTGACCTGCCTTTTCTAGTCCGATTAGATATACCCTTATCCAAGTCATTTATGTTGGTATCGAATAAGAACTAGATGCTATATCGTATCTATTGAATTATCCCTGTTTGTTGACTATAAAAAGGTAATGCATTCGCTAAGTACGCCTACCACAGCCTATTTTTATAAGGTTGATTTTTGATGGTGAGTGCCGTCGAAAGGGGACCGCGTTATGACTCGTTACTTTAGTTTAATGTTAATAAAATCGTATACATCATGTCATTCTTCGATTGAGAAAAATAAACAAGTCCGATTTTGGATTATGTCTATTTTCATCAGTATCTCCATATCATTTTTCCTACCAACATATTCAATTGCAGCGCCCGATGAAGATTCTATCGAACACTGGGTCGAGGGCTTCAAGCCGTCAACATTATCAAGTGATAATGTAAGGAAGGAGTTGAATTGGTTCAGGGATGTTAGCAAACCGTTTCGTGGAAAAACCATTAAATCAGTTGCCGAGGATATAAAAACGCATTACTGGGAGCGTGATGTGTTGTCGAAAGCATTTTATGATATTACAGGTATACGAGTTGAGCATGAAATCATCGGTGAAGGAGCTGTAGTAGAAGCGTTATTAGAACAGATGAGTACTGGCAAAAATATTTATGATGTCTATGTAAATGATGCTGATATGGTTGGAACACACCTTAGAATGCACGGAGTTGTAAATTTAACAGAATATATGAAATTTGAAGGTAAGAAATATACCAATCCAACATTAGATTTATCAGATTTCATGAATCTTGAATTTGGGCAAGATTATGACGGAACTCAATTACAGCTACCTGATCAGCAATTTGCAAATTTATACTGGTTTCGACACGACTGGTTTGTTCGTAGTGATATAAAAAAATTATTTCGTCAATATACCGAAAAAAAATACGGAAACGATAATGCGTATGACTTAGGTGTTCCGATTAATTGGGCGGCATATGAGGATATTGCTGAGTTCTTTACCAGTACTCCAATTGATGGAAAAAAAGTATATGGTCATATGGATTATGGGAAAAAATCTCCATCATTGGGGTGGCGTTTTACCGATTCTTGGTTATCGATAGCAGGGGTTGGAGATAGAGGATTACCCAACGGGATACCCGTAGATGAGTGGGGTATACGAGTAAAAAACCGTGTGCCGGTGGGGTCATCTGTCAGTCGTGGGGGTGCAACAAATGGTCCTGCTGCAGTGTATGCATTAACGAAATATATTGAATGGATGGACAAATATGCGCCACCGGAGACCAAACAGTGGCGTTGGGTGGATGCGGGGCCACAAGCGGCGCGGGGTGATATTGCCCAGCATATTTTTCAGTATACGACATGGCTTTCCCATGATGACTTTACCCGCCCTGGGAGTCCAATGCTTGATGAGAAAGGCAAGCCGGTGTGGCGTGTTGCCCCCACACCTCATGGGCGATATTGGGAAGAGGGTATGAAGGTCGGTTATCAAGATGCCGGTAGCTGGACAATTCCGAAAAATATTAAAGGCCAGAAGAGAGCTGCTGCTTGGTTGTGGGCGCAGTTTTGCGTGTCAAAATCGGTGGCATTAAAGAAATTCTTAGTTGGGGGGACGCCCATTCGAAAATCTACAATTCATTCTGACTATGTTCAAAAACGGAAAGCTGATTGGGGTGGCATGATCGACTTTTACGCGTCCCCAGAAGAGAGTCGTTGGACGGATACTGGGCTTAATGTTCCTCATTACCCCGTGTTGTCGCGAATTTGGTGGCCATTTTTGGATAAGGCTATTAAGGGTGATTTGTCACCTCAGCATGCGATGGATGAAATAGCAAAAGAGCAAGATCGTCAAATGGCAAAAATGCAAATGATAAAATACTCTCCAAAACTTAATGTGAAACAAGAGCGCTCTGTTTGGCTTAAAAAAGAAGGTTCACCAAAAGCAGAGAGAAAACGAAACATTCCTAGAACCATGCCGTACGACGCATTGATTAAACGTTGGAATAGATAATGAAAATACTTCAATCGAGGGTTGTTATTGGTCTTTTGGTCAGTGTTGTGTGTTGTGCGGAAACGTATGCGCAAGATCTCTCCTATGATTATAACAAGATACAGTTAGCGATTCTTGAGCAGGCAAAAACTGTAGTGACGATGGCAGGAAGCGAATCGATTATTCGTGCGGTAGAGGAGCATAATTCTCTTGGTTTGGCGATGGCTGAAATCCTAAGTCGAGATAAACAGTGGATATCTAATGATGGATCGGAAGCATTCAAAATTGAATTACAAGAGAATAGGGCTGGAGTGCTTTTGAAGTCAATGGTACTTAGGAATCGAGCGAAGTATAGCGAGGCGTTCTTGACAGGTAATCAGGGAGCGAATATTGGTGCCTATCCGTCAACAAGTGATTACTGGCAAGGTGATGAAGAGAAATTCACTATCGCATTTAATAAGGGCAGTGGACAGCTTCTAATTACACCTGTGGAATTTGATAAAAGTTCAGGAACTCATGCTGCGCAGGTAGCTGCACCGGTTATTGATAATCAGGGTGTGACGATTGGCGTATTGTTTGTAGGTATTAAATTAAGCTATGCCAAGGTCAAATAACTTCTGGAGATTAGATGAAGGTTACCTCAAGTTATACCGGGATTAGTCGTCAAATTATCATTATTGTATTGATGATAATGGCGTTTGTTACCGTAGGGTTGTCTGTTGTTATAGGCGTTACAAGTTTTAATAACTTAGCGACTCTTACATTGGATGAGTTGGATCGAACATCAAAAATATTGTCCTCTCAATTGCATGAATTGGAAAGGAACGCGGTAAAAAGTATTGTTGATATAGAGGGGAATACATTGTTGCAAAACGGATTTGAACAGCTTACTAATCTGGGCCCCTATTATTTTAGTGACGAATCTCAAAAGGATAGAGATATTGATGAATCTGACAAAATATATACATTGCAGTCACAGATAGAAATTGTTCAAGCGCTTCGGTCTTTTCAAAATATATATCAGTTATCATCTATTAGTTTTTACTATCTATCGCCATTTGATCAGTTTGAAAAAACTAGCCCTGTGCTATCTTTAAGAATGGATATGGATGGATTTATTGTTGGTCAGTTTAAGACAAAAGGACAATTAGAAAATAGAACATATCATCATGTTGGGTATTCGAATTACGATCCTCCATCGCAAGATTTTTTTAATGTCAGCTCGGTTTATGAGCTAACAGTGCACGATTTCTATAGTAAAATGAATTTTACTATAGCGGCTACTATTGGTATAGATGAAATTTATTCAGGATTTGAAATTGATGATGCGAGGGGCGATGATCGGATTAAATCTTTCCTGATAATTAATGATGGCATACCTGTAATTAGAACTCTAGCACCTGTTTTTGTTCCTGTATCAAACCCTGATACATGGGAGGCAGAGAGAGTTCCTGCAATGCTAATGGTAATAGATCAAACCATAGATGGTAGCATGTTGATCAGGTTGAGAAATCAATTGGGGATCGATGTTGCTTTGGCAAAAGATAATGTTGTTTTGGTGAGTAGCTTGCCAAAGAACGAGAATTTTAGCCAATTAATGCAGGATCAAACGGTGTCTTCCAGTGTTCAGAATTTCTATTATTCATGGCAACAAATTGAATTCGGTGAACGTGATGATGCAATATTTAAAGCTGTAGTGTTAAGTCCAATTTCAATATTGGCCACGTTAACGAAAGGGTTGTTTTTGCAAATGAGCCTGTTGGTTTCATTAGCAACGGTACTTTCAGCCGTAGCGATTTTTGTGGCAATACGGAGATTAGTGAATAGACCTCTCAATCAGCTTATGGATGGAGTAGAAAAGATATCCTCAGGGGATTTGACGTATAGAGTTAAGGTACGTTCTCAGAATGAATTGGGTGAGTTAGCTTCTGAGTTTAATCTGATGTCAGACAAATTGGCGAAGAAATCAGACGAATTACAAAAAAAAATTGAAGCCCTTAAAGAGATGGATAAACTTAAAGATTCGTTTTTAGCCAATACATCTCATGAATTACGGACCCCACTTAACGGTATTATTGGCATCGCTGATTCAATGATTGATGGGGCTACAGGGGAAGTAAGTGAAGTGCAGTTAGTGAATTTGTCGATGATAGTGTCGAGCGGAAGGCGGCTATCCAGTTTAGTGGACGACATTCTTGATTTCTCTAAAATGAGGCATCATGACCTACAGCTAATGTTGACTCCCGTTGATATAAAAATTGTGACTAATATCGTCTTAAAATTATCTAAGACATTAGTTAAACAGAAAGACCTAAAGCTAATTGAAGTTATTGAGAATGACTTGCCATTAGTTGATGCTGATGAGAATAGATTGCAGCAAATTCTCTATAATCTCGTTGGCAATGCGCTGAAATTCACGAATTCCGGGTATGTATCGATATCGGCTTATCTTGCTGGGAATAAAATGGAAATAT
This sequence comes from uncultured Gammaproteobacteria bacterium, assembly GCA_913063125.1. Lineage (GTDB taxonomy): Bacteria > Pseudomonadota > Gammaproteobacteria > Pseudomonadales > Ketobacteraceae > 42-54-T18. The sequence goes on from CAJXZM010000112.1 coordinate 9,394, forward strand.
CGGTTACCGATAGTGGTATTGGTATTCCACTTGAAAAGCAAAAAAATATTTTTGATTCATTTTCTCAGGCAGAGGATTCAATTTCAAGAGAATACGGAGGGACGGGGCTGGGGCTTGCCGTTACAAAGCAGTTAGTTGAATTGCATGGAGGAGAAATATGGATTAAATCGACGCCGGGTTTTGGGTCTGCATTCTTTTTTACATTACCACTATCTACTACAAAGCGAGGTGACCTTAAAAAATCATCGCCTTCTGCCTTAAAAGAAGGTGTAAGGATTGGTTCTCACATTATAGTTCCTGACGTAGAGCCAGCAGAGCTTACATTGAGGGATTCTGATACGAAAGAAATGCTTGCTCCAAATGATGAAGGAGGTAAGAAAGGGGAGGGTATCACTGTTTTGGTAGTGGATGATGAACCAGTAAATTTACAGGTCATCAGCAATCACTTATCGTTACACCAATATACGGTAATAGAGGCTATTAATGGTCCTGATGCATTAAGTATCATAAGGGAGGGAAATAAGGTTGATCTTATTTTACTCGATGTAATGATGCCTAAGATGAGTGGTTTTGAAGTATGTCAAAAGCTTAGGGAAGAATACTCCCCTTTAGAACTTCCTATTATTCTGGTGACTGCAAAAAATCAAGCTACGGATTTAGTTGAAGGTTTTTCATCAGGAGCGAATGATTATTTGACAAAACCTTTTTCTAAGTATGAATTGCTGGCTCGTATTGATTTGCATATTCAGCTTACTTTTTCTTCAAAGGAGATTATTGAAAAAGAGATCATGTTAAAAAAATATACAACCAATTTGAAGCTGACAAATGATGAGTTAAAGCAGTACCAATCAAGCCTTGAAATTATGGTTGAGAAGAGAACGTTAAAATTGAAAGATGCTCAAAAACAGTTAATAGAATCTGAAAAAATGGCGTCATTAGGTGAACTTGTTGCTGGTGTCGCACATGAAATAAACACACCTGTCGGGGTCGGTGTTACCGCAGCATCATTTTTGTCGGATGAAACAAAAATTATAGATAAGAAGTATACAGATGAATTGATGACACGAGAGGATTTTTCTGAATATTTGACTTGTAGTTTACAAACAACAGAGATGATTCTATCAAATTTGCAGAGAGCAACAGAGTTAATAAAGAGTTTTAAAAAGGTAGCGGTTGATCAGACAGCTGAAGATAAGCGTTGCTTTTTTGTGACGAGTTATATTGGTGAGGTGTTGAGAACATTGCATCCAAGAATAAAGAAAACTAAACATAATATTGAAGTGTTGAGCGGTAAAGATATCGAAATAAACAGTTACCCTGGTACTTTCTCACAAATCATAACGAATTTAGTTATGAATAGCATTATTCACGCTTTTGATGAAGATGAAGGTGAGGGCGGAAATGTTGTTATTGATATAAAACCAAAAGATGAAGGGATTATCATTTCATTTTCAGATGACGGGAAGGGTGTTGGAAAAGATGATATATCTAAGGTATTTGATCCGTTTTACACTACAAAAAGAGGTCGAGGCGGAACGGGTTTGGGATTGCATATTGTATATAATTTGGTAACTCAAAAATTGAAAGGAAATATTAAATGTGAAAGTGACCTAGGAAAAGGAACGGTATTTTACATTTATATTCCATCGATAGTTGAGTGAACATTGAAGGTTTGAGAGTATAGAATTATGGAGAAAATTTCAGGAATGTTTGCCGAAAGTTCTGGCAGAAAAAATGATGAACATGCCGGCGTTCCTTGTAGGCCATGGAACATACTTGTTGTTGACGACGAGGAGCAAGTTCATGCGGTCACAAAATTAGTACTGACAGGCTATAAGTTTGAAGGCCGGCCATTGAAATTCTTTCATGCTTACTCCGCAAAAGATGCAAAAGATATATTGGATAATTGTAATGACATCGCACTTGTTCTGCTTGATGTGGTTATGGAGTCAGATCAAGCTGGTTTGAAATTGGCAAAATATATTCGACAAGATATAAAAAATAAATTGACACGCATTGTTTTGCGTACGGGGCAGCCTGGTCAAGCGCCAGAGGAAAGTGTTATTGCCGAGTATGATATCAATGATTACAAAGATAAAACCGAGCTAACAGCTACAAAATTACGCACGTTACTTTATTCTGTACTTAGATCTTACCGTGATATTGTTGCTCTAGATGAAAATAGAAAGGGGCTTGAATTGATTATCGATTCATCCGCTAAGATATATGAAATTCAGTCGCTTCAGAAATTCACTACCGCTGTCCTAATCCAACTTGTTGCGCTAATTGGTCTTAATGAAGATTCTGCTTATATGCAGCCGATTTCTGCTTTTGCGACAGAAAACCAAAATAATGATTATAAAATATTGTCGGCAACAGGGAAGTACGCATCATTCATTGATGAGACGGCTAGAAGAAAATTGCCCAAAGGCGTATGCAATAAACTGGATGAGGCACGAACAAAAAAGAAAAATATATTTTGTGATGATTACTATATATTTTACTTTATGACGGCGCACGGGAAGGAGAATTTATTATATATATCACATTACCGTGGGGTAGAGGATGTTGACCGATGTTTGTTAGAAGTATTTTCCAGCAATGCAGGTATTGCTTTTGAGAATGCTTATCTTAAGCAGGAGCGAGAGGAAGCGCAGCAAGAAATTGTCTACTTATTGGGTGAGGCAGTAGAAAGAAGGTCGGAGGAAACGGGTAATCATGTTAAACGTGTTGCAAAAATATCTGAATTTTTAGCACTTAGATTAGGGTTGGCAGAAGATGTAGCTGCAAGGGTAAAGGCGGCTTCACCTTTGCATGATCTTGGTAAGATTGCTATTCCAGATTCTATTCTCAACAAAAAGGGAAAGCTTTTACCCGATGAATGGGAAGTAATGAAAACTCATGCAGAAGTGGGTTACAAAATGCTGCTAAAGTCTAAGCATTTGACGTTGCGGTATGCTGCTATTATCGCACATGAACATCATGAGCGGTGGGATGGAAGTGGGTATCCTAGAGGTCTGCGTGGGGAGGATATTCATTTATATGGACGGATTGCTGCGGTAGCAGATGTATTTGATGCTCTTAATTCAGTGCGTTGTTATAAGCCTATATGGCCTATTGAGAAGGTAAAGCAGTATTTTCATGAAGAGCGAGGTAAGCACTTTGATCCTCAAATAGTAGACATACTCTTTGAATGTATGTCAGAAATTATAGCTATTTGTAATCAATTAAGAGATTCATGATCATGGAAAGTGACCCTAAAAGCGAATTTCTTTTTATTAATGATGCCTATAAGGAAAAGGCGGCTGAAACTCGAGACGAGGATTGTTCCGTATGGAAGGTGCTTATTGTTGATGATAGCCCTGAGGTTCATGATTTAACAAAATTGGTTTTTGGTAAATTTCGCTTTGAAGACAAATTAATTGAATTTTTTAGTGCTTATTCTGGGGCTGAATCCCTTGATTTGTTGAGAAAGTATGATGACATTGCGCTGGTTTTGCTTGATGTCGTTATGGAAAATGACCATGCAGGATTGGATGTTGTAAAATCAATTCGAGAGAATCTAGAAAATTCAATGGTCCGTATAATCCTAAGGACAGGGCAGCCGGGTCAGGCCCCGGAAGTGCAAGTAGCTATAGATTACGATATTAATGATTATAAAGATAAGGCAGATCTAACATCATCAAGATTGATAAGTTCGGTGGTGACTGCTTTGAGAGGTTATCGTGATCTATGTCGATTGGAAAATATGAATGATGTTTTAGAAAGTAAGGTTAAAAAGAGAACCGTCGAGCTGGAAGAAGCTAAAGAGGCAGCCGAGGCTGCTACTCATGCGAAAAGTATATTTCTTTCTAATGTTTCACATGAAATTCGAACGCCTTTAAATGCGATATTGGGATTTGCTCAGTTATCGTTGCGAAGTGATGAATTGCCGAAAGAGAACTTTGATATGATTAAGGCAATTGAAGTTGCCGGAATTCATTTGCTGGAGGTTATAAATGATGTTCTTGACCTGTCTAAAATTGAGGCAGGTGAAATGTCGACAGAATATTCTGACTTTATTTTATCAAAGTTGGTCACTGATATATCCGTAATGTTTGAAATGCGATGTTCACAGAAAGGTTTACGGTGGACAGTAATTAATGATTACGATAAAGATATGGAGGTAAGGGGTGATCAAGGAAAGGTAAGACAAATTCTAATAAATTTGCTTGGTAATGCAGTAAAGTTTACAGATAAGGGGGAGGTTAAACTTCGAATAACGTGTAGTGATAGTAGTAAATTCATATTTGAGGTAACGGATACAGGGCCCGGTATATCCATTCTTGAACAGGAAATGGTTTTTGATATGTTTCATCAGGTTATGGGCGATATACACGCAACCGGTACCGGGTTAGGCTTGTCTATATCTAAGCGTCAAGCTGAACTGATGGGGGGTACATTGACGCTAGATTCTCAGTTGGGTATGGGTAGTCAGTTCATTTTTTCTTTACAGCTACCAATTGCCTCAAAAAAAGTAGTAATTGAAGAAGATTCAAATAGAGAGATACAGTGCTTGACGTCGGGTACGCATATTTCTGCACTGGTTGTTGACGATGTAGAAGTTAACAGAATTATGTTGAGTGGTTTGTTGTTGGACCTCGGCCTTGATGTTGTGAGTGCAAAAAATGGCCAGGAGGCGCTGGAGCAATTACGAAAGGAAATGGTTGATATAGTATATATGGATATACGGATGCCGGTCATGAATGGAGATGAGGCCGTTAAGAATATAAGAAAGATGTTTCCTAATGAGAATGTTATTTGTGTTGCTATTTCGGCGTACAGTATGATTCATGAAGTTGATTACTATTTGTCAGTTGGTTTTAACAGGTATATTTCAAAACCATTTCATTTTGATGAGATTTACAAAACCCTAAAAGATTTTTGTGGTGCTGAATTCGAGTATGTAAAAGACGATAATAATTATGAAAATGTAACTCATCAGGTAAAAGATTTTAGTCAGTTGGTATTGCCAGGGCTGCTTTACTCTGAGCTGGTGACGGCAATCGAGTTGAATAGAATGACAAAAATCCGTCAATTGTTGGATGATTTGGAAGTGATTAGTGGTGGTGGGAGTGAACTCTCGACATATCTTTCCCAGCTCTTGAACAATTATGATACAGGTACAATGATCAATGTTTTGAAAGAAATTGGATATATGGGTGATGGTTAGTTCGTTGCACAATAGTTCATAGTAATATGGAGGTGAATCGCCGTGGTACGTACATCTATTAGTATTAAAAGTTCGAAAATATTAGTGGTTGATGATACACCCGCAAATCTCGACCTGTTTAGCCAGATTCTGGAATCAGAAGGTTATCAGGTTTCATTTGCCACAAATGGAAAAGATGCATTGAAACTGGCGTCTTTGGATAAACCTGATCTTATTTTGTTGGATATCATGATGCCAGATATTGATGGTATCGAAACATGTCGACAGATGAAGCAACTTAGAGATATAAGAGAAGTTCCCGTTATTTTTATTACGGCCAAAACAGATCGTAAAGATGTTGTAGAGGGTTTTTCAGCAGGGGCTGTAGATTTCATAACAAAGCCTGTGCATCATGAAGAGGTATGTGCAAGAGTTCGTTGCCATCTACAGCTCCAAGCCCTAATAAAGTTAAGGGATGAATTGATTTTAATGTTATGCCAGCATAACGAACGTATTGAAGCTCTTGTAGAAGAGCAGGGTCAAAAGTTACTTCAGACAGAGAAGTTGGCGGCCATTGGTGACATGGTAGGTGAATTTACCCATGAGATTAATACCCCTGTTGGCATAGCGGTTACTGCATTAAGTTATATGGCAGAACAGACGGAACGTATAACAAAAAGTTTTAATGAAAATACTCTTAATAAAGAAGACTTTAGTGACTTTTTAAGTGCTAGTTCGGACTCTGTTGGTATTGCAAACAATAATCTTAAGCGAATGCTAAGCCTCATTCAAAGCTTTAAACGTGTCACAATTGACCAATGTAGTGATGAACGTATGTTGTTTGATCTAGGTACGTGCTTGTCAGATATCATTGCAAGCATGCAGCCGAAGCTTAAACATACAAAGCATAAAATAGTACTAGATTGTGCTGATGATATATTGATATATAGCTATCCTGGTGTGTTTGCTCAAATTATTATTAATGTTATTAGTAATAGTCTTTTACATGGATTTGATGACACGAAAAAAGGTGAAATTCGATTAACCTCCTGCTTTGAAGAGGGTGCTTTGGTTGTACTAATTTCTGATAATGGTAAAGGCGTTAAAGATAGCTTGCTAGACAAAATATTTGACAAGTTTTACACTAGTGATAGGGAAGGAGAGGGTTCTGGTCTAGGGCTTCACATCGTAAAAGGGTTAGTGATGGACACACTTGGTGGAAGTATAATTTGTCGAAATATCTTGCACGGCGGTTGTGAATTCAAAATTGTTATTCCAGCGGATAACTTAATTGAATCATATTTAGAGAAGAAGGAAAAAGTTAAGTGATTTTTCTATCGTGAGGTTTAATCTATGTTTTCGAACGCCAATAATAGTCTAGGAAAGGGAGATTGTCAGTCGTCAAATACTGATGGATCACTTCAATTTAGGCCGACCGAAAAACGAATGAAGACCACCAATGGTGAATCATTTTCCGTATTAGTTGTGGATGATATAATTGATGTTCATCGACTTACCAAAATGGTTTTAAGGGATTTTGAATTCGAGGGGAAAACTCTCAATTTATTGAATGCCTATAGCGCTAAAGAGGCGATTGATAAGATATCGCGTTGTGACGATATTGCAGTTGTTTTGTTGGATATTGTTATGGAATCTACAGATGCGGGATTCCAAGTGGTTAATTATATTCGTAACGTTTTGAATGATAATACGGTTAGGATTATTTTACGTACAGGAGAGCCGGGAGCAGCACCGGAAAAATCGGTTATCCTTGATTACGATATTAATGACTATTTGTCAAAAGCAGAAATCACGTCTACCAAGCTCACAATGTCATTGGTGACAGCACTTCGTTCTTATCGAGATATCAAGAGAGCCAGTGAATTAATTGAAGCTAAATTAAAGGCAGAGAATGAATCAAAAAATGCCCAGGCTGCTTCATTGGCAAAGTCTCAGTTTTTGGCTCATATGAGTCATGAAATTCGTACACCTATGAATGGAATATTGGGGCTGGCAGATGTATTGCTCACGTCTGGTTTGAATAAGGAGCAAAGCGAGTATATCGAGATTATTAGAAATTCTGGGTCCTCACTATTAACGATCATTAATGATATTCTGGATTTTTCTAAAATAGAAGCAGGAAAAATGGATTTGGATAATGTGCGGTTTAATCTGCATGATTTGGTATCTGAAATTCATTCTCTTTATCGAGTGGAGTCGAAGAAAAACAATTTGCTATTTGATACCGCTATAGATTTCAATATACCTGCGGAAGTTTTTGGTGATCCCGTTAGGTTACGTCAAATTTTGTTAAATCTCATTAATAACTCGATGAAATTTACTGATTCCGGTGGGGAGGTTCATTTGTCAGTTGTAAGCTTGTCGAATAAGGGTATGGATGCCAAAGGAATTCGTGAAGATACGTTAAACTTACAATTTTGTGTCACTGATACTGGAATTGGTATTGCTCCAGATGTCCAACGTAAGCTCTTTTTGCCCTTTATTCAGGGCGATGCATCAACTACTCGAAAATATGGAGGTACTGGGCTCGGATTGCAGATTTCAAAGTGTCTTTGCGAGTTAATGGGAGGGGGGATTAGTATTGTTAGTGAGGTGGGTAAAGGTGCAATGTTTGTGTTTGATATTAAGGTCGAGGTTATCGCTAAAGGCGACAGGGTTGGCAAGGGTGATTATGATATTTATCCTCAGCCTGATAATGAAGCCCAAGACACCTTAGTATTGGTGGTAGAAGACAATATAGTGAACCAAAAGGTAGCGGCAGCATTGCTAAGAAAGTTAGGCTATCACTACACCATTGTCGATAATGGTGAGGAAGCGCTTGCGGCAGTGCAGCAGGGCGAGTTTGATCTTGTATTGATGGATTGTATGATGCCGGTGTTAGATGGGTATGAAGCGACCATTCAAATAAGGGAAGAAAAAGCTTTTACCGAGCTGCCCATTATCGCAATGTCGGCGAGCGCCTTACCTGTTGAGCGACGAAAATGCACAGAGGCAGGGATGAATGACTTTATTTCTAAGCCCGTTGACCTGATGTCGCTGAAGAAAACTCTCCAGAGGTGGCATTAACTCTTCCTAATTTGTTTTTCTGAAGAGTGATTTTTAGCATTTTTTTTTATGCCTTTATGCGCGGTCTCTTTATCGATTTCTCATTTATGCAATGCTATTGCAAAATAGGTGCAAAATAGATAACATCAAATCAGTTAATCATCTTATATGCGTCTACATAACGCAATCATGGTGGCGGTAATGCCCGTATGGGGTAGAAGTCGCCATCTCTTGCAACCATTACTTTGAAAACGTGATTTATGGATACAAGATATAGCAAAGAACAAGTTGCGCTACGCCTAGAGCTTCGAGAGTACTTCACTGGGATAATGACACCTGAGCGGGTATCTGCCTGTATTGGTAAAGAGGGTGGGCCTATCTTTCGTGAGATTGTTGAGCATTTGGGCTCTGATGGCATGTTAACTCTGGGTTGGCCTGTAGAGTACGGTGGTAAAGATTATGGTGCTGTTGAGCAACTTATCTTGTTTGAAGAAGCGTGGAAGACACACACTCCGTTTCCTCTGATCACGCTAAATTCAGTTGCGCCATCAATTATGCGATTTGGAACGGATGCTCAGAAAGACGAATTTTTGCCGGAAATATCTAAAGGTAAAGCATTGTTTGCCGTGGGTTACAGTGAGCCAGGTTCCGGTACTGATCTAGCTTCTCTGCAAACAAAAGCAGAGTTTGATGGAGAAAATTGGATTATTAATGGCACAAAAGTGTGGACCAGTGCTGGACATGATTGTGAGTATGTTTGGTTAGCTGCACGTACCAGTTCTGATGGTAAGCGTCCCTCTGATGGCATTACGTTATTTATTGTTGATACAAAGGACCCTGGGTATTCCCATGCACCGATACATACCATTGCTGGGGTGAATACGAACGTAACGTATTACGAGAACGTTAAGGTGTCTCCTGATCGGGTTGTTGGCGGCGTGAATGGCGGTTGGAAGGTGATTACCTCACAGCTTAACCATGAGCGTATTGCGTTGGCTGCCATGTCGATAATGGCCCGTAAGCAGTTTTCTTATGTAATGGATTTGTTACAGAAAGAAGATCGTAACGGTAACAGGCGTCTTGACGATCCGTTGGTGGCCAGCAGGGTGGGTGCAATTTACGCGCGCCTTGAATCGATGGAAGTGATGAATCTACGTTCTGCCAATATGTTGGATGATGGCAAGATGGATGTCGCATTAGCCTCAGGTGCAAAGGTAATTAATACCTTAGAACAAATTAAGGTGCTTCGTGAGCTTATTGAATTGGTGGGTGAAGATGCCATTGTTCAATTTGAAAGTGATGGCGCAATTTTTGGTGGGCATTTGGAATACGATTATCGT
>CAJXZM010000113.1 GCA_913063125.1 uncultured Gammaproteobacteria bacterium
GTGTATGCTGCTCGCTCAATGACGATGGATGAGCTGGTAAAAACAACAACATGTCCCAATGGGCCATTTTTTAGTGCCGGGTCTTCTAATGGGTGCCTATACGTATATAAATCCCCTTCCTCTTCTTTTGCTTTGCCTGTTGTTAAGCTTGGATGGTTTTTTTTGATTGGGATGTCACGCCATTTTGATAATACAGTTTCCCCTTGGTCATCAAAAATACTGACGCCAATAATAAGCTTTGTTTTCAATATGCTTTTAACTGTGATATCCATTTGTTCATCATCAAAATTCCATAACGCCTGAGTAATGACTGGAGTGAAGAGATTTACTTTGCTGCTAATCTCTTCTTCGAGGCGTTGTTTTTCATTTCTAAATTCGAGTGCCAACTGACCGAGAGTAAGTGTTATAGCAATAACAAAATAAAACCCTAATACAATTCTCAGTAGTTTGGAGGCTAGACTTTTTTGGAAGGTTGTTTGCATATGATTATCGTATGAAAAAATACGGCCGATAAAAAAGATTTATACCAATAAGGTTAGCTTAGAGTGTGATAATTGATACCTAATTACATCCATTAATGAGCCGGATAGTGAGGTGGGTCGCCCCGTCGCAGATCAACTGTCTTGAGTGGAGGGGCGAGGTGTTTGTTGTGTGATTTACTGAGGAGGTTCTATATTGGTAAACATGCCATCAAATAATACTGAACTTAGGTAGCGTTCGCCGGAGTCAGGAAGTATTGCAACAATAGTTTTTCCTTTGTTTTCAGGGGCTTCGGCCACCTTGAGCGCAGCACATAAGGCGGCTCCTGATGATATACCTGCTAGGATCCCTTCTTTCTCCATTAGCATGTGAGCGTGTTCTATTGCCTGCTCATTGGAAACCGTTTGAGTTTGATCGACAAGCTCTAGGTCAAGGTTTTTTGGAATAAAACCTGCCCCTATCCCTTGAATTTTATGAGGGGAGGGTTGAATCGGGTCCCCATTCTTGGTCTGTGTAATTACGGGTGAGGATTCTGGTTCAACAGCGATGGATAAAATGTTTTTCCCTTGTGTGTTCTTAATGTAACGGCTAATCCCAGTGATTGTACCCCCTGTGCCGACGCCAGATATAAGAATGTCTATTTCACCATCTGTATCCTCCCATATTTCAGGCCCTGTAGTTTTTTCGTGAATGGCAGGGTTTGCAGGGTTCTCAAATTGTTGCAAAATCAATGTGTTGCCGTTGCTTTCATCAGCAAGCTGCTGGGCTTTGTCGATGGCCCCTTTCATCCCTTTGGCACCTTCCGTTAATAGGACTTTAGCGCCGAGAGCCTGCATTATTTTCCGTCGCTCAATACTCATGGTTTCAGGCATTGTCAGTGTTATTGGATAACCTTGTGCGGCAGCAACAAAGGCAAGGGCAATGCCTGTATTGCCACTTGTAGGTTCTACCAGCGACATGCCTGGTTTTAGGGCTCCATCTTTTTCTGCTTGCCATATCATGTTTGCACCGATTCGGCATTTGACGGATGCTGCAGGGTTTCTGCTTTCTATCTTTACCAGGATATTGTGGCTTGTTATGTGCTTGATCCTCACGAGAGGAGTTCGACCTATAGTTAGGGCGTTATTTTCGTAAATTGTTCCCATGTTGATTCCCTGGCAAGTAGTGGTGGTTTGATGAGTGGATTTGTGGCCTGATGCTCAAATCCTGTAATTACTAGCTGATTCTACAGTCGGCCTGGTATTTTTCAACTGATTGAAAATGTGGGTTTTTTTAGGCACTCTGTAACTTTAGATTAGTTCTGTTAACTATGCACATTCGCTGTGTTAACGGTGTCATGGTTTCGGAGCTGTGGATTGATAATGTAATGCTAATCTTTGATTAAGTTTGTTTCATTTTGAAATTGAGCGGGTGTAGTTATGAAGCTGTTTCAGCTAAAAGGTTTTGGGTTATGTGTTGTGTTGATGAGTCCGTTTTTTTGGCAAGTCGCCGTTGCTAATAACTCTGTTTCTAACGTTAAAATAGGGGGGGTCATTGAGGGTGAGAGTAACGTTAGTGATACCTTAGCTAGTTCAGATAATGATGTAGCGTTAAGTCTACTAACACAAGGTATAGAACATTGCACAAAAGCTACACGTTTCACAAGAATCAACCAATCAGCTGCTATAAAAGAATATAAAATGTATGCAATTGCTTTGAATAGGGCTAAGGCAATCTACCCCAAAATATCTGAGCATAGCAGGACGTTGTCTCGCCAAATACAACAATGTGCTCAAATAGGTACTGATATTGCGCGAATGCAGGCTCTGCCATTGCTAGAGATTGGAGTGTTGGCGTGCAAAGAGGCAAAAGCATTGGCTAAAGGGGATTACCTCTCCAAGGCAAGGGTTAAGTATAAAGAGTATCTAGACTTTCGAAACCAAGCGGTGGCACTTACTGATAGCGTGTTAAAAGTCGCATCAAATTCAAGTAAAGTGCGACGTTGCGATAAGCTTGAAAGTAGCCTTGTGGCGGCACAAACAAGGGTCGTTAATGATGAACAGAATGCAAGTGAACTTATATCTTTGCTGCGAAGAGCAGAAGATGGTTGTTTGGTCGCGCAAGGTATGGCTATTAAATCTGGAGAAAGTAGGGTTAATCTTGATACAACAAAAAGTATGCTGGATCATGCGAAACGTTACTTTAATGAAACCCCCTTGCATCAGGATGCGCTTAAAAGAGCGTCAAACTACCCTGGTTACAGTTCTTCAAAGCAGATACAGAAATTGATAAGCACCTTTTTAATTTGTAGAGATGAGTTGGTCGCCGTTATTGGTGCTGCGACACGGTCTGTTAATCGACAAGAGGAATTGTCCAAAATACGCGAGCAGCAACAGATTGAAGTTGCAGTGGCGAAAGCTGTTGCCGAGGCGAAAGGAGGGGGAGGGGCTGTCATCAAGAAGCAGGCTCAATTTACTGAGCAGGTTGTTGTTGGTGAAAGCATGCCTTCGACCTCCGTCTCCAAAGCCGCAGATGTTGAAAGAAATGCTGGTGTTGCTGTAATTCAAGAGAATGAGAGTGGAGAGGGCTCTATTATGAGAGCCAGAATAGGAAAGTCTAGCAGGGCTAGGACCGATGTTGTTCAGGTAACCAATTCCTGGTAATGGGGATGTGGTAGGGTCATTGCCTTCTATTGACCCTTTTTTCTAGTTGTTTGGCACTTTTTGCACTGCCTAATAGGGTCAGTATTTTGTATACTTCTGCTATACACACATAACTGGCAGGATTGGAACATAATGCGATTTCAGGGTACCGATGCTTACGTAACAACAGACGAGCTTAAATTAGCAGTAAACGCAGCAATCACGTTGCAGCGCCCATTATTGATAAAAGGGGAGCCAGGAACAGGCAAAACTATGCTGGCAGAGCAGGTAGCTGAGGGTTTGGGGCTTAAGCTTATTCAGTGGCATATTAAGTCCACTACCAAAGCTCATCAGGGGCTTTATGAGTACGATGCAGTTTCGCGTTTAAGAGACTCTCAGCTTGGTGATGGCCGTGTTCACGATATAAAGAATTACATCAAAAAAGGCAAGATGTGGGAAGCTTTTGAAAGTGATGAGCAGGTTGTTTTGTTGATTGATGAAATTGATAAAGCAGATATTGAATTTCCTAACGACTTGTTGCAAGAACTCGATAAAATGGAGTTTTATGTTTATGAGACACAAGAGACAATCAAAGCTATAAAGCGCCCGATTATTATCATTACAAGCAATAATGAAAAAGAATTGCCAGATGCTTTTCTGCGCCGCTGCTTCTTCCACTATATAGATTTCCCTGGTTTTGAAACGATGAAAGCCATTATCGACGTCCATTACCCAAATCTTAAAAAAGATATGGTTAAGGAGGCAATGGACATCTTTTTTGACGTCAGAAAGGTTCCAGGACTTAAGAAAAAACCGTCTACATCTGAATTGATTGATTGGTTGAAGTTATTGTTAGCCGATGATATTCCTGACGATATTCTACGTGATCGTGATGCCTCTAAGGCTATTCCTCCATTATACGGAGCACTGGTTAAGAATGAGCAGGATGTGCATTTGTTGGAGCGTTTAGCCTTTATGAATCGACGCGAACGTTAAAGTGAGTGGGTTATGCTAATTAATTTCTTCTTCGAATTACACGAAGGCAAGGTTCCAGTAACTATTCGGGAATTTCTTGATTTGTTGAGAGCCTTGAAAGAAAAGGTCGTGTATGCCGATATTGATGGGTTTTATGCATTGTCAAAAATCTGTCTCGTAAAAGATGAAAAATACTTTGATAAGTTTGATCGTGCTTTTAAAAAATACTTTGATGGTATGGAAAATATCGATGATTTATTCGAGTCATTGATTCCTGATGAGTGGTTGAGAAAAGAAATCGAAAAAACACTTAGCAAAGAAGAGTTCGATAAACTTAAGGCGCTAGGTGATTTGGAAAAACTCATGGAGGAGTTCAAAAAACGCTTGGAGGAACAGAAAAAGCGTCATCAAGGTGGTAACAAATGGATTGGTACTGGTGGAACGTCGCCTTATGGTGCTCACGGCCAGAACCCTGCAGGGTTTCGTGTTTCAGGGAAATCTAGAAATGGTAAAGCGGTAAAAGTATGGGAGAAACGCCAATATAGGAATCTAGATGATTCAGTCGAGCTTGGCGTGCGTAATATCAAGATGGCATTGCGACGTTTACGGAAGTTTACGCGCCAAGGAATGCCTGATAGGTTGGATATTGATGATACGATAGCATCGACTGCAAAAAACGCAGGATATTTGGATATCAAAATGGTTGCTGAACGTCGTAATGGCGTCAAGGTATTGATATTTTTTGATGTTGGTGGATCAATGGATCCATATATTCAAAGTTGTGAAGAATTGTTTTCGGCGGCAAAAACTGAATTTAAGCATATGGAGTATTTTTACTTCCATAACTTTATTTATGAGGGCGTATGGAAGGATAATAATCGACGTACCAAGGAGAGAACAGACACTTGGGATATACTACGAACCTATAGCTCGGATTATCGAGTGATATTTGTGGGCGATGCTACCATGTCTCCATACGAAATCAATTCTGTTGGCGGTAGTGTTGAGCATTGGAATGAGGAGTCTGGTGAGGTTTGGATGCGTAGAGTGACCGATAAGTTTGATAAGGTTATTTGGCTGAACCCTGAGCCAGAAACAAGTTGGGAGTTTACTACTTCTGTAACATGGGCTCGTCGATTAGTTGAAGAAAAAATGTACCCTCTTACACTAAAAGGCTTGGAAGAGGGTATGCGTTTTCTGGCGCGTTAAACCTTTGGTTTTAACGCCCCCGGCTTTTAACCCTCTGCTTCAAACGAAAGTTTGGGTAGAGGTGAGGCTTTTATTTTGATTTTTTCTGTAGGTGCAATTGCCGTTGATACTCCGCTGAAAACAAGATCACCGTGCTGGTTTGTCATAGCGCAGCTAATCTTTATCAGGTTTCCCCGCTTCTTCTTTTCTGTGAGTTCCAATTTTGCAGTGATAGTGTCTCCAATGAATATAGGCCGTTGGAACTTCATATCCTGGCCTCGGTAAATAGTGCCTGGCCCCGGAAGTTTGGTGGCAACGGCGGTGGTGACAAGTAAAGCACTAAACATACCGTGTGCAATACGCTGACCAAAGTGTGTGGTTTTTGCATATTCCTCGTCTAGATGAAGGGGGTTGTTGTCACCAGAAAGGCAGGCGAAAAGAAGAATGTCTTGTTCGGTTACGGTGCGGATTAGCTCTGCTGTATCACCAATGGTTAATTCATCAAATGTTTTGTTCTCTAGCGTTTCCATAGAATTTTTTGCCGTGACCGTTGCGTGAGTGGAGGTAATTATCAATTCTAACGAACTCGACACAGGATTGGAGGAAAAGAGTGTAAAAATTCTTGTAGCTAATAAACGAGCGACTTAGCGGGTGATCTGATTTTAACGGGCCGTCTGATTCTCTGGCGCTACAATTGCATCTAACGTGATCTTTCTTCGGCATCCTTGCCATATATAAACCTTAAACTTCCCAGGTTAGGCGGATTCAAGG
The DNA here is from genome assembly GCA_913063125.1 of uncultured Gammaproteobacteria bacterium. Classification (GTDB taxonomy): domain Bacteria; phylum Pseudomonadota; class Gammaproteobacteria; order Pseudomonadales; family Ketobacteraceae; genus 42-54-T18. The sequence continues at coordinate 6,036 of CAJXZM010000113.1, forward strand.
TCCGTGTTTTTTTTTGCGTTTTTTGTCGGATTTTTTATCGCAGGAATGTTGCAATGTTCTTCGGTCCATTGCAGAACATCATTAATAACTTCGCGACGGTTTGTTTCATTTAGAATTTCGTGTCGAGCACCAGGGTAGAGTTTGTGGGTAACATAATGCTGTCCACTGGATCGAAGGTGGGATGATAATTTTTCAATACCGTGGGTTTTACGCTTGTTATAACTTAGTGGGTCCAGTTCACCGGAGAAAGCTAGTATTGGCAACGTATTGGGGATTTTCTGAAGGGTTTTGATGTCAGAAACATCTTTCATAGCTGTCAGTAAATCTGCCCAGAGTTGATTTGTACAAAGAAAGCCACATAACGGGTCAGCGATATATTTATCGACTTCAAGTGGGTCAGTCGATAGCCAGTCAGCACTGGTTCGAAAGGGCCTAAACTCGCGGTTATAAACTCCGAAAGAAACGAAATCTAACAACTTACTGCGGCCCAGTACACCTTGTCGACGAGTTTCAAGTTTTGTTAAGAAAGTGCCAAATTGCATGGTGGCCTTATCGCTTAATGCGGAGCCAGATAGCAAAGCGGCATCGACTGTGTCGCCATGTGAGCAAAGGTATGATTGAACGATGAATGATCCCATGCTGTGACCTAAAATCACCACCGGGGTGTTTGGGTAGGACGTATGGATGGCGTTGTTTACTTGCAGTACATCGGATACGACTTTCTGCCAACCATCATCATCAGCGTAATGCCCGAGAAGTTCGGCGTGTTGAACCGATTTTCCATGACCTCGGTGGTCGTGACCATATACCACATACCCTTCTTGTACAAAATGTTCGGCGATAGCAGCGTAACGATCGCTGTGTTCTGCCATTCCATGGTTTATATGTAAAATGGCGCGAGGCTTTTTTATCGCCTTGCTTTTTTTCCAAATGTTAACATATATTTTGTGGTCATCGAGGGCGTCGATATAGCACGACTCGTGGTGCATAGCTTTTAATCCTTACTCTTGCTGATAATTAATTCTTATGGGGGCGGCCTGATAAAACTTAGTGTTCTTTTTCGAATAAAAACGAAGATGAAGCAAAATGGGCTCAAGGTCAAGAGGCTTTGCGATTACTATGAACTAAATTCTCTGTTTTTGAAACTGCTGAATGATGCTGGTAATGGCATTTGAACCAGGCGTCCAGGCGTTCAGTATCTTCCTTAGTTGCTTTTATTCCAAGTTTTGTTCTGCGCCATAAGACATCCTCTGTACAGGTTACCCATTCAGTTTCGATAAGCCAATTAAGCTCCAGTTCATACAATGTAGGTATAATCTCACTGCCTAAGGATTGTAGGTTTACTGCTTCATGTAATAAGTTTTTTGCTCTAGCTCCGTAGGTAGCACAATATCTTGCTAGTAGTGATTTTGGCAGCCAAAAGTACTGCGTATTGAGGGCTGTTATTAAAGCTCTGGAGTTTTTAATGGAGGCTCCATTTGGGGTTGTATTATGGGAAGGAAGGGGTGTTGGTAAATAGGGATGAATACATTCATATACCTGTTCGGCAAGTATTCGGTGAGTGGTTATATGGCCAGAAAAAACCGAAATAACGGGAGATTGCCCATCGCTGCACTGTAAATCGAGCATATGAATTGGTTGATGGGGATCTTGTGTTGCAGGCCTTACCGAAGAAAAAGACCAAGAGATATCATTGGTTGAAAAGTGGGCGGTGAAATTGCGATTCAGTAGTTTAACAAGAGTGTTCAACTCATCTTCGTTAGCTGTCGTATTGATTTGTTTTGGCGGTGAGTTAATTGGAGTGAGTATATTGTTAGTCACTGGACTTATTACGGGACCAACTAAGCAATAGTCAGATGCATAGGGCAAAACGGAAAGGAACTGTTGATTGGGAAGCTGTAACATATAGCCGTGCTGCCCTTTATAGAATTTCGGGACTGCAATAAAACTGTGCTTTTCTAACGGTTGCTCACAACGTGTTTTACACCCTAAAGCTTGCCTTAGCACCGACTGGGCCCAGGCGCCTGCGGCATTAACTATGCAGCGGGTTGAGACTGTGGTTTCGTCTCCGTTAATGCTGTCTTGTAGCTTTAACTTCCATGTTCCTTTAGAAAGAGAGCCGCTAATAACCTTAGTTCTTGATAATAGCTGGCAGTGGTTCTTTTGTGCACTTAGTAGGTTCTCTATGACTAGCCTTGAGTCATCAACAAGGTATTCTTGGCAAAGCGTAGCTTTTGATGGCGGAGTCTCTAATGGTTCGCTATATAACGTATTTTGAATGTTCTCTGTATAGGGTTTCATTGATGTTTCAGAGCGTAATAGCCAACCGTAAAGCATAGAACCGGCTTTTATTTTTAAAGATGAGCGTACAGCCGGGGCATCGGGGATAACAATATCAATTGCTTGCATTAAGTGAGGGGCTTGCGAGCATAAGATATCCCTTTCTTTAAGTGAGCTTGAAACGTGGCTTAAATTAAGGTTTTCCAGGTGCTCAAGTCCGCATTGGAAGAGCTTGTTTCCATGACTAGATGCTTCGCCGGAGACATCATTTTCATCGCATAGCGCAACGTAGACCCCTTTGGCCGCTAAGTTATTTGCAATCGCGGCACCGTTAATGCCGCCGCCAATAATAAATGCATCATAAGTAGGTTGAGAGTTGTTCATTGCGTCACTTCGTCACTTCAAGATATAAGCAACGTTTATCATGCAAGCGTTGCTTATATCTTATTGGGTATAAGCTTGGAACGATCAATTATAAATATGACGGGTTTTTCTTGATAGTCAAAGGTAAATTGCTGAATAGTCGATAACGGTTGTAGATATCAAACTGAAAGGCTAGTTTGATCTAAAACAGCAAATGAAACTAGGGACTCTTTGGGGCGTGCAACTCTATAGTGCCCACTTATTGTGCATGACTGGGTGGACGGCTGTTTTGGTAGCCATCATTTTTTAAAGCTGGTAATCTCTCGCCCGCTTAAAGTTGTCAGGTTAGATGCTGATCTTTAGGGTTGAAATCAGAAAAAGCAGAATGGACAACCATTCGTACACAAGAATATTGGGAAAGTGTTATGACAGATCGAATTTGGGCAGATAAATACCCTGAAGGTGTTTCGCAAGAAATTTCATACGACAAGTATTCTACAGTGATCGATGTTTTTAATGATTCCTGTAAGCGTTTTGCGTCTTTACCGGCATATTCGAATCTTGGGGTGACAATTACTTATCAGCAGTTAAATGATCTGAGTGCAGACTTTGCTGCCTACCTTGAGCATCATACCAACCTTGAAAAAGGCGACCGTATTGCAGTTCAAATGCCTAACCTGATTCAGTTTCCTATTGTTGTGTTTGGCGCTATGCGAGCAGGGTTGGTTGTTGTAAACACTAACCCTATGTATACCGTTCGAGAAATGGAGCATCAATTTAACGATTCTGGCGCCAAAGCGTTAGTAGCGTTGGCTAATTTTGGAGACCTAGTTGAAAAAGTAGTGCCTAAAACAGGCGTTGAAACCGTTATTATTACGCAAGTTGCTGATATGCATAAGCCTGTGAAGCGTGCAGCGATGAACTTTGCCATAAAAAAACTTAAAAAAATGGTGCCTGATTTTAATATTCCTGGCGCCATACCTTTTACCAAAGCATTAAAGCTCGGTAAAAAAGCGACATTTGATCCTTCGCACGCTCCTAGCGGTGACGACCTTGCGGTTCTTCAATACACCGGTGGCACTACAGGTGTGGCTAAAGGCGCAATGCTTACACACAAGAACCTTGTGTCGAACATGCTTCAAATGAAGTCAATATTGACGTCATTTGAGGGTGGTAAAGAAGTAATGATTTCACCTTTACCGATGTATCATATTTTCGCATTTACAGTAGGTTGTTTAGCGATGATGGAAACGGGGGCCCATAATGTTTTGATCACTAATCCAAGAGACATTCCTGCCTTTATTGATGAAATGTCTAAATGGAAGTTTACGGCCGTTACAGGGTTGAATACGTTATTTGTTGCGATGTTAAACAACAAAGAGTTTCATGAACTAGATTTTAGTCATCTGAAAATTACTGTCGCTGGAGGAATGGCTCTACAAAAGGCAGCTGCTGACGACTGGGAAAAAGCTACAGGTGTTCAAGTGTGTGAGGGTTACGGTATGACAGAGACGTCACCTGTTATCTCTGTAAATCTGCCAAGTAACATTCAGATTGGTACCATCGGTATTCCGTTGCCAGGGACCGATGTTAAGTTGCTTGATGATGAAGAAAATGAGGTGGATTTGGGCGAGCGTGGTGAGCTGTGTGTTAAAGGCCCACAGGTTATGAAAGGTTATTGGCAGCGACCGGAAGCTACCGAAGAAACAATGACTAAGGATGGGGAATGGCTCAAAACGGGTGATGTCGCCGTTTTTCAGAAAGATGGTTTTTTGAAGATTGTGGATCGTATTAAAGATATGATTTTGGTCTCCGGTTTTAACGTCTATCCGAATGAAATTGAAGATGTAGTGTGTTCACACCCTGAAATTGTTGAAGCTGCAGCGATTGGCATCCCTGATGAAAAGAGTGGGGAGGCCGTGAAGTTGTTTATCGTTTCTAATACAAGCACCCTATCTAAGGAGCAGGTCGTCGCTTATTGTAAGGCTAATATGACTGGCTATAAGGTGCCTCGACACGTCGAATTTCGAGACGAGTTACCAAAATCCAATGTAGGTAAGATCTTGCGAAGAGAACTTCGCGATTAATCTATCTGATCATTGCTTCTAGGTTAACAAAACCCCTCTAAGTGGCGCCGCTTAGAGGGGTTTTAGTTTGTGCAGGTATTGATTTCCCCTTGCTGTTCGTTCTATTACAATAGGCTGAATTTTGAAAGTCTATGTAAGGCGTCGTAAGGGATGGTTGTGAACGAAAATAAGTTAGCAAAATCGACAAGTGATGACAAATTAGTGTCAAAGAAGTTGATTTTAGATTGTAAAAGGATGTTATCAGGTGCGATGGTTTCTGACCGTTTTCAGCTTTCAAGGAAGTTGGATGGCATTTTAAAAGAGTTTAATAAGCTGGGTGAACCTGAAGCTCTGCAAAGCAAGTTTCAGCGAACACAGGCAACATTAGAAGCATCCTTAGACAAAGCAAAATCACGCAAAAATAACCTACCTAAAGCCGTTTACCCTGATTTGCCTGTTTCTCAGCGTCGTGATGAAATTATAGAAGCGATTAAAGAACATCAGGTTGTTATTGTTGCTGGTGAAACGGGGTCGGGAAAAACAACGCAATTGCCTAAGATGTGCTTAGAAGCAGGGCAGGGCATTACAGGACTGATTGGGCATACTCAGCCTCGACGCCTTGCAGCAAGAACCGTTGCAACGCGTATTGCTGAGGAGTTATCTAGCGAGTTAGGTGCTGTGGTAGGCTATAAAGTTCGCTTTCAAGATAATGTAAGTGATACCAGTTATATTAAATTAATGACTGACGGCATTCTTTTAGCCGAAATTCAGCAAGATAGATACCTGAATCGTTACGACACGATTATTATTGATGAGGCGCACGAGCGAAGCCTTAATATTGATTTCCTGTTAGGTTATTTGAAAACGTTATTGCAGCGGCGCAAAGACTTAAAGCTCATTATTACTTCCGCTACAATCGATCATGAGCGATTCTCTAAGCATTTCTCTAATGCCCCTATCATTGAAGTCACAGGAAGGACTTATCCAGTAACGGTTTTTTATCAGCCGATAGGTGGAGTAGACGATGACCAAGCTGTAGATGATGATAGTGTCGAACGTGCGGTATTGATGGCCGTGGAAGGCATTCTTGAGACGGAGCGAGGTGGAGGCGTGAGTACCGTTAATAATGCCAGTGCTCAAGATATACTGGTGTTTTTGCCTGGTGAACGCGAAATTCGTAATGTCGCCAACCTACTGCGAAAACATATTAGTGACCAACTAGAAGTATTACCGTTATATTCTCGTCTAAGTAATGCAGAGCAAAATAGAGTTTTTGCGTCACATTCTAATCGTCGAGTCGTTTTGGCAACAAATGTGGCGGAAACCTCAATTACTGTTCCAAATATTGGATTTGTGATTGACCCTGGTACAGCACGAATTAGTCGTTACAGCTACCGAACAAAAGTTCAAAGATTACCTGTTGAGGCAATATCACAAGCAAGTGCAAACCAGAGGATGGGGCGTTGCGGGCGAATTGCACCTGGTATTTGTGTCCGGTTATACGACGAGGCTTCGTTTAAGGGAAGGGATGCTTTCACTGACCCTGAAATAATGCGGTCAAATTTGGCATCCGTTATCCTGCAAATGAAATCATTGAAGTTAGGAGAGGTTAATAAATTTCCTTTTATCAACCCTCCAGAAGAAAAATTAATTAATGATGGTTACAGGCTACTTGATGAGCTTGGGGCGGTTGATAGAAACAAAGAGCTGACGTCGTTAGGTCGATCTCTTGCTAGGCTTCCTCTAGATCCGCGGATTGGTCGTATGCTTATTGAAGCTAACCAACTAGGCTGTTTGAGTGAGTTGATTTCTATTGGCAGCGGGTTGAGCTTGCCGGAACCCTGGCTTCGTCCTCACGATAAGCGCGCGGCGGCTGATGAAAAGCATCGAGCCTTTAAAGACAAAGAGTCTGACTTTCTTAGCTTTGTTAATTTATGGGATGCTCATGAAGAGCAGCGGCAGGATCTTGGTGCTGGCGCACTAAAACGTTGGTATAAAGATAATTATATTTCCTATTTACGGATGCGAGAGTGGCGAGATTTACATCGCCAACTAAAGCTCATTACTCATGATATGGGGTGGAAGCTCAACCAGGTCTCTGCAGATTATGCTGCTGTGCACCAAGCAATCATGGCCGGTTTTCTTAGTCATGTAGGTATGAGGGAAGATAATAACGAATACCTGGGTACTCGAAACCGTAAATTCCATATATTCCCTGGGTCAGCGGTTTCTAAAAAAAGTCCTAAATGGGTTGTGGCGGCAGAAATTGTAGAGACCCACAAAGTATACGCCAGAACAGTTGCCAAGATAGACCCATTATGGATTGAACATGTGGGTAAAAATTTGCTTAAATATAGGCATTTTGAACCACATTGGGAGAAAAAGCGTGCTGCTGCTGTCGCTTTTCAGGAGTCTAATCTGCTGGGGTTAGTTGTTAACCCGAAAAAGAAAATTGATTTCAGCCAGGTGGATCCGAAAGTCAGCCGGGAGATCTTTATTAATAATGCACTAGTTGCAGGCGACTATAATTCACGGTCGCCTTATCACCTGCATAATAAAGAATTGATTAAGAAAATTGGTTATTTGGAAGAGAAATCTCGCCGAAGAGATATCCTGGTGGATGACGTAGTATTGCATGGGTGGTTTGATGAGCGCTTGCCCGAGCACATTGTTAATGGGAAAGGGTTTGAAATATGGCGCAAAGCTTCTGAAAGGAAAAAGCCACAAATATTGTTCCTTTCAGAAGAGGACCTGATAGCAAAAGAGGACGTAAAGGAGACCGCTTTTAGTTTTCCTGATGATGTTCAGGTGTCTGGAGGTACGTTAAAGATTGATTATCAGTTTGAACCTGGTAAACAGCAAGATGGTATAAATGTGGTGGTACCCATAACATTACTTAATCAAGTGAATGAGATCTCTTTGGAGTGGTTGGTTCCAGGCTTGGAATTGGAAAAATGTATTGCGTTGATTAAAAGTCTGCCAAAGGCTATACGGAAAAACTATGTTCCGGTACCTGATGTGGCGGCACAGTTTTTAAAAAGTAACCCCAATAGAGAAAAATCATTAATTCAACAGTTAACCCAATTTTTGCGGCAAAAAGCGCGTATAGATATTAAACCGACAGACTGGGGTTTTTCTTCTTTAGCATTACATTTAAAGGCAAATGTACAGGTAGTTGACGAATTCGGGGTGTTGTTACACGAAAGTCGTGATATCCCAGGGTTAAAGCAACGTATGCAATCCACTTTTAAGGAAGCTATTGGGAACGTTCGTGTAGATGGGGTTCACGACAATCATGACGAGTCTCAGTTTACTAACTGGGATTTTGAGAAAGTTCCCGAGGTATATGAATTCGAGCAAAACGGATCCCTGGTGAAGACTTACCCCGCTCTGATAGATCATGGCTCGCATGTTAGCCTCTTGTTGTGTGATTCTTTGGAAGAGGCAAAAGCTAAGCACCCAGAAGGTGTCTTAAGACTGTGTATGTTAAATTTGCCACAGCAAATGAAATATGTAAAAAAACACTGCGGAGTACCTAAAAAAGTAGCGATTCAATATGCGCCTTTTGGTAGTCAACAATCATTAGCAAGGGGTATTGCACATGCTGCGTTTTATCGGGCATTTATTCATAACCAAAACTCCCCTAGAACACTAGGTGATTTCGATGCATTGATGGACAAGGGTAAGAGCGAAGTGGTAGCGGAAGCTAATGTTATCGCGTCTTTAGTGACAGAAATATTGAGGTTGCATCATGAGGTTTCTAAATTGGTAAATGGGAAAGTCCCTATAGCTAGGGTGCACTGTTACCAGGATATTAAGTTTCAACTTAAAAATCTTTTTGTTAACGATTGGATCGCTGCTATAGATTATCAATCTTTAGAGGCCTACCCCCGGTTTTTGAAAGCAATTTTACTGAGAATTGAGCGCTTGCAGGGTAATGTTTCAAGGGACAAGAATCAGGCTGATCAGCTGAAAATATATTGGACACAGTATGAAGAGCGTTATCAGCGAAGAGAGGGAGATGGTGTTTTTGATGCGGCTTTGGAGTCTTATCGATGGATGCTGGAAGAGTATCGCGTTTCCCTATTTGCTCAAGGCATGAAAACTGCCTATCCTGTGTCAGAGAAACGTTTAAGTAAGTTATGGGACAATGTGTTGTAGATTGTTATACGAAGTTTATTTTTGGTGGCTTTTGGTAGCTTAGGGTAAACAATATTTTGGAAGATACTGAGATTGAATCCGAGTTAATTGAAGAATCTATAATGGTGTCTCTTGAAGGTGGCGAGCAATTACATGTGCGCCGGCTGCATAATGGGAAGCACTCTAAAACGCCCGTATTGATGTTGCATGGGTTGTTGGAAGATGGAACTGTTTTTTACTCGCGGTTAAAACGAGGGCTTGCATACTGTGTGGCTGATTCGGGCTACGATGTGTACATTCCAGACCTTAGGGGTAAAGGGAGAAGCTGGCCGCATGTTAGTGAGATTCTTAATTATCGCATCATCGACGCGGTGACGCAGGATATACCGGCAATTATTGAAGCTATCAATCAACATTGCGGAAAATCCCCTAAGTTTTGGGTAGGGCATGGGTGGGGAGGTGTATTGTTAAGCTCCTTTTTAGCTCGCTACCCTGACTATCGGTCCGAGACTGTAGGGTTGGTATATTTTGGGACGCGTCGAGTGGCTAGGGCGAATAACTTAAAGCGTAGGGTTTTTGTTGATGGTTTGTGGGGATGGTTAGCAGGGGTTGTCAGCCAAGTTAAAGGCTCAATACCTGGTTCATTATTGAAAATGGGAACTGCTGATGAATTTCGCACTATGAGGTCAGAAAACCTCAATTGGGCGCAAGGGGGGGCTTGGATCGACCCTTCGGATCAATTTGATTATGGTGCCGCTTTGAGCGAGGGGTTGGAGTATCCTCCTAGCTTATATTTGGCATCAAAAAGTGATTTTGGGTACGGGGCCCCTAACGATGTGGCTGCATTTATGCGAGAAGTAGGAAACCACAACGGTAGGCTCATCATATTAGATAAGGATGGAAGTAGCCTGCATGACTACTCTCATACCACAATGTTGACGCACCCTGATGCTGTGAATGACCATTTTCCCCATGTTTTATCGTGGATGGATGAGATGAATTGCTTAAAACGCGAAGCCACTCATCTTACGAATATCCCTCCCGCGAGTTCTGGGGTAGAATCCCCTTAAATAAATCGCGAATCATCAGTCATATACGATATTTTGGAGGATCTCAGGTGTCACAAACAGTATCTAACGGTTCAATAGTTATTAGCGGAACCGGTCTTTTTACCCCTGGCGAGTCAATCAGTAACGCAGAGTTGGTTGTCGCATTTAATGCCTACGTGGATAATTTTAATGCGGATAACGAAGTGGAGATTGGCGCTGGTAATATCGAGGCGTTAAGTCACTCTAGCGAAGGGTTTATTCTTAAAGCTTCTGGCATTAACAGCCGCTATGTTGTCAATAAATCTGGGGTCTTAGACCCTGCGCGGTTGGCTCCTAGTATTCCAGAAAGAAGCAATGAAGAGCAATCTGTTCAGTGTGAAATGGCAGTTGCTGCTGCGAAGCAGGCAATGGCAAACGCTAACAAAACAGCTGATGACATTGATGGCGTGATTGTCGCTTGTTCCAATATGCAGCGAGCATACCCTGCGGTTGCTATAGAAGTTCAGCAAGCCCTCGGTATACAGGGTTTTGCTTTCGATATGAATGTTGCTTGTTCATCCGCAACATTTGGTTTACAAACTGCGCGTGACTCGGTGCTGGCGGGTTCCGCACGGTCGATTTTGGTTGTGAATCCTGAAATATGCTCTGCTCATTTGGCATGGCAGGATAGAGATTGTCACTTCATCTTTGGTGATGTAGCAACGGCTTCGGTGGTTGAAAAAATGGAAACAGCAACATCGGATAATCAATGGGAAATAGTCAGCACGCGTTTGCAAACTGCATTTTCCAATAATATTCGAAATAATTTTGGATTTCTCAATAGGTGTGATGAGTCTGGAGTGGGTGCAAGAGATAAGTTGTTTGTTCAAAATGGTCGCAAGGTATTTAAAGAAGTTGTGCCTATGGTTGCGCAAATGATATCAAGCCACATTAATGATGAGTCTATTGATGTAACAGATCTTAAACGTATGTGGTTGCATCAGGCAAATTTAAGCATGAATCTACTGATTTCTAAGAAAGTGCTAGGTCGTGAAGCCACGAAAGAAGAGGCGCCCGTGATTCTAAATGAATACGCAAATACAAGTTCCGCGGGTTCGGTCATAGCATTTCATAAATACAATGAAGATATGGTGTCAGGTGATACTGGTGTTATATGTTCGTTTGGTGCCGGCTACTCAGCGGGTACAGTTATTGTTCGGAAGCTGTAAGTTGAGAGATTTTTAAAAAATGGAAGGAGGCAAATATACGGTGCGAGTAATGTTCATGCGGATCCTATCAATACTGACGTTAGTGACTCTGGCAACGGGAGTCTCGGCAAAAGAAGATGCGGACCCTTGGGAGTCGGTGAATCGTAAGACATATGCTTTTAACGAATTTATTGATAGTTGCTGTCTTAAACCTGTAGCGAAAGGGTATCGGGCAATAACACCCGATTTTCTTGAGGATGGTTTTAGCAATTTCTTTGGTAATGCCACAGAAGTGCTAACGATCGTAAATGATTTAGCTCAAGGCAAGTTTGCTCAGGGTGGGCAGGATACACTTAGATTTATTGTTAATAGTACGGTAGGTATTGCGGGCTTTATTGACATTGGGTCGCGAATTGGTCTTGAGGAGCATGATGAGGATTTTGGTCAAACACTTGCTGTTTGGGGTGTTGGGGAGGGGCCTTTCGTAATGCTTCCATTTTTCGGCCCAAAAACCTTGCTGGGGTCTTTGACACTTTATCCAGACACTGCCCTGACAATGATTAATACGATAGATAAAGAGTCAACTAAATACACCTTAAGCAGCCTGGGTATTGTGTCACTCAGGGCTGGTTTGTTGGATATAGAGAAGCTTGCAGCAGGGGATCGATATACTTTTATAAGAGATGCTTATCTGCAAAGGCGTGCATTTCTTGTTAGTGATGGCCAGTTGTCAGACGAAGAGTTGTTTGGAGATGATGATTTTGATGACGAAGAATTCTAATAGGATTCTCCAGAATAACTGCTTTCTTATGTGATTTTATCGGTGGCATCTGAATAAAAAAGCCCGCTTTACGGCAACCGTAAGCGGGCTTTTTTAATGATTGCTTGAATTAGTTAGATCATGCCTTTGAGTCTATGTTGCGGATGACTAACCCATAACGAAATTTATGCAATTCTGGTATGGATTCTACGCGCACAACTTCAGCTAACGCATCGAGAGGTGTGAAGTTTGGGCCGTCAGCAGGAACAGTCACAGTTAATCTGTCACCTAAAGCAAGCTTTTTATCTGATTCTAGCAGCATGCCTGCCCCGCTTAAATTTCTACATCTGCCTTCGTAGCGCCCAGGTTTTACACCTCGAACAAAGGACACTATGGTATCCACTCTCATACGGATAAAGTTTCTTTTTTCTGCGTATGATTGTTCTAAGAGTGTCATATGTTATTCCCGTTACGTGTATTTATATTTTTATTATTTTCAGCGCTATCAATGCCCCGGCTTGCTTTGATATTAGAACAGTGCCGAGGCTTTTAAAATAGTATAACAAAGGACTCAATAATCGCTATGATTTAATAGGTGTTTTTACCTAACGTTACGAGGAGACAAAAGGGGGCTGAGGTTATTCGGTTTTTGCATTCAAATGTGTTTTCGAGGTTGAAATTTGTTAAAAATAAGACTATTTTCCGATTAAACCATTGTTATGATGTCAGTTGCAGGTATTCGGTCCACGTAAATAATAAGGCAGTCAAATTGGTGACCACAGAGAAAAAGAATAAAGGGTCTGTATTGCTGGTAGATCAAGAGCCAACGGTCATTCAAAAAGTCCGGTGTTGGCTTATTGATGCTGGGTATTGTGTAGAGGTTATAACTGATTCCAGAATAGCGCTTGATTGGTGGCGGGATAATCGACCTGAAGTTGTTATTTGTGATGTTTGCCTGGATGGAATTGATGGTCTCAGTTTCCTAAGTACAATCATGGCAGAAGACAAGGAAACGCAAGTCATTATGATCTCCTCACAAGGGGATAGAGAGAGTATTGTTCAGGCGTTACGGTTGGG